>DASVBS010000069.1 GCA_036375715.1 Longimicrobiaceae bacterium
CTGGCTGGACGCGGTGCAAGCCGCATGCGGTCTTCGCTGGTCGTCCTGCAGACCGCGCTCGCGGTGATGCTCCTGTCGGCCGCCGGCCTTCTGATCCGCAGCTTTACGAAGCTGGTCGCGGTGGATCCGGGCTTCCGTACGGAGAGCGCGCTCGCGGTCGACCTCGCGCTTCCCTCCTCAGCTTACCCGGAGGAGGAGCAGGTGCGAGCCTTTTACGCCGTGCTGCTGGAGAGGCTGCGCGGGCTCCCGGGTGTACAGGCCGCAGGCGCATCCAGCTCCCTGCCCATGGGGGGCTTCTACTGGGCGAGTCCGCTGCGGGTCGACGGGCTGCCCGATCCCGGGCCGGAGGATAATCGCGTGGTTCAGATCCGCGTGGTCACGCCCGAGCTCCTTGCGACGTTGGGTGTCCCTGTTCTGCGCGGTCGTGGCTTCCTGCCAGGTGACGGTCCGGATGCACCGGTGGTGGCGCTGCTCACCAAATCTGCGGCAGCGCGGTATTTCCTCGGCCGCGATCCGGTGGGCATGCGGGTGGCGCTCCAGGACGAGAACGAGTGGGCGGAGGTGGTGGGTGTCGTCGGCGACGTGCGCGGCGCCAACCTGGCCGAGGATGCCGAGCCGGGCATCTACTTCGCGCACGCGCAGCGATCCTTACGCTCCATGTCGCTGGTCCTCCGCACGAGCTCCGATCCGACGGCGCTGATTCCGGCCATACGCCGCGAGGTGCAGGCGCTCGACGCCGACCTGCCGGTCTTCAATGCCCGAACCTTGGAGCAGGTGTTCGGCGAGGCGGTATCGCAGCCCCGATTCTACATGCTTTTGCTTTCCATCTTCGGGGGAGCCGCGCTGTTGCTATCGGCGATCGGGATCTTCGGGGTCATGTCGTACGCGGTGGTGCAGCGGACCCGGGAGATCGGGATCCGCATCGCGCTCGGGGCGGCGCCGCGCTCGGTTCTGAGGATGGTGATCGGACGGGCAATGACGCTGACCCTGGGAGGGGTAGCGGTAGGCCTCGTAGGCGCCGCAGTCGGGACCCGGCTCCTGTCGGCGCTACTCTTCGGGGTATCGCCCGCCGATCCGCCGACACTGGCGAGCGTCGCGGTGATTCTCGCGGCGGTGGCCGTAGCTGCCAGCTATCTGCCGGCGCGGAGGGCGGTGCATGTGGATCCGGTCGTCGCGCTGCGGGGATAATTGCCCCGAGGGGAAGCGGGGGCGTCACAACCGTGCTCCCAGGCCTCGCTTGCGAGCCTCTGTCACCCGGGCTCAGCGCAGCTCTCGCAGGTCCGACTGCGTCCGCTCCGCTGCCCGCACCACCAGGTCCGCTACATCGGCAAGCCGGTGCTCGCCCTTCTGCAGCACTCGCACGGCAGCCCGTGCCAGGAAGCGCCGCTCGGCGTCCGTCAGGCTCTTGGCGGTGAGCACGACGACCGGGATCGCCGCCAGCGTCGAATCCGCCCGCATGGTGGCGAGGACCCCGAAGCCGTCGAGCACCGGCATCATCAGGTCGAGCACGACCACATCGGGAGGTAGACGCCGCATTTCCGCCAGAGCGCTCTCCCCGTCGGGTGCCTGACGCACCCGCAGCTTCGCCTCCGCGAGGAACTTGGCGGCGACGCGCCTCGAGTCGGGGTCGTCGTCGACCACCAGGACGTCGTAGCTGTCGTCGTCCATCTCCCCCTCCTCCTCGTGCTCGCACCCCCGCGCGGCGGTGGATACGGCGTGGGTGAGCTGCGCCGCCGTGAACGGCTTCGGAACGAGGGAGAGCCATCCCAGATCGATTCCGCCAGTGGTAGCGTCCTCTCCAGGTATGCTGGCAATGGAGGGGAGGAGGAGGATCGCGGTCTGGTCGAGCTCCGGCACATCCTGCAGTGCGTGGGCGGCGCGCCAGACTGCGGCTTCACCGTTGCCGATGTCGAGCACGATCAGAGCGGCGTGTTCCTCGACGGCCAGGCTTGCGACGTGTTCCACCTGGGTGGTCCACCTCAGTCGCACTCCGGGTTCCACCCGACGCTGCAGCTCCGCCAGCGCGAGCTCGTCACTGCCGAACGCAACCACCGAGACCGGCTGAGAGCGGGCCGCCCGCCGACGCTCGGACATGCGTCTCTCCGACCTCGTATCCCGCGCCTGGACCGCGGCCGCATGGTCGAGGTCGGACCGCCGCGGCGTACTTGCGCTCCTGGCCGGGAGCAGGACCAGCGTGAAAGTGGATCCCTCGCCGGGCATGCTCTCCGCCAGGATCTCCCCACCCATCAACCTCGCCAGCCGCTGAGCGATCGCCAGGCCGAGTCCGCTCCCGCCCTTTTCACGCGTCAGCTCTCCCCGGACCTGGTAGAAATCGGTGAAGACCCTCGGCAGGATCTGGGGGTCGATGCCGATGCCGGTGTCGGTCACGTGCACGCGGACGCGTCCGTCGGCCTCCGTCTCGCAGCGAACGCGCACTGACCCTTCAGATGTGAATTTCAGAGCATTGCCGATCAGGTTGGTCAGGATCTGCCGCAACCGACGAAGGTCGGCTCGAACCCGCGGCCATTCGCCTTGGTGGGGTTCCAGCACCAGCTCGATATTCTTTTCGGCCGCCTGGTTCTCGAGTAGTGACACCACCTCCTCTAGAACCGCGCCGAGGTGCACTGCCTGCAACTCGACGTCGAGCTTGTTCGCATCGGCCCGGGCGAGGTCCAGTACATCGTTGATGAGCTCGAGCAGGTGCCGCCCTCCCACCTGGATGCGTTTGACCTGTTCGCGCTGCCCGGGGGTGAGGGTCCCATCCAGCTCCATTTCCAGGAGGTCGGAGTAGCCGATGATGGCGTTCAGCGGCGTGCGCATCTCGTGGCTCATCACCGCCATAAACTGATCTTTGGCCCGCATGGCGGCGTCCAGCTCGCTCACCTTCTCCTGCAGCTGGTCGCGCAACACCTCCAGCTTGTGATTGCGGAGCTCGATGGCCATCCGGCTCTCCATCAGCTCGCGCTGGATCTGGAATTTCTCGATGGCGTTCTCGATGCCTCGGGCCAGCGCGGTGGAACTGAGCCCATCTTTGGCAAGGTAGTCCTGTGCACCTCGGCTCAGCGCCTCGGCGGCGATCTCATCACTCTGCTCACCCGTCAGAACGGCAACGGGCAGGGGCAGCCCTCCACGCACCTGGCGCTTGAGGGCGTCCAGGAAGTCGTTGCCATCCATATCGGGGAGATAGAAATCCGTGAGCACGCAGTCGGGCTGCTCCTTGCGAACCATCTCCAGACCGGCGTCGCCCGTATCTGCCTCGAGGATCAGGTACTCGCGCGATTGTTTTGCGAGCAAGCGGCGAATCATCGCGCGGTCGTCGGCACTGTCGTCGACGACCAGCACCGTTCGTTTGGGCGGTGCATTCATCGCTCGATAATCCCCCTTTCTGCCAACCCACCTCGTCGGGCGGAGAAATCGGTTGTCGGTAAGGCCCGGCTCTGCATCCGCCCTGTCCTTCGTCACCCGCGCAAACCGTTGGTGCCGTTCGCCTTGAGCCAGAGAAAGCGAAAGGTTGCGCCCTCGCCCACGCGCGATTCCACCCACACCGTACCCCCCTGGCCCTCGACCAGGCGCTTCACCACGGCCAGTCCGATGCCGGTGCCCTGCGCGCGCTCTTCCGGTTCCACCGTGTGAAACAGGCTCCAGATCTTTTCCTGGGCTCGTTCCGGCATTCCCGGGCCGTTGTCGGCGACGTAGAACTCGTGGAACTGCCCGGCGTCGCGGACGCCGATTCGAACCCGAGGACGCGGACCGCCCGCGTAGCGCACAGCGTTGCCAACGAGGTTGTAGAAGACCTGTTGAAGCGGTGCGCGGCCAGTCACGACCACCGGCATCGACTCCACCTGGACATCCAGGCGCTCGGGAGGATCCAGCAACTCGATCACTTCCCGCACAAGCCCACCTACGTCGACCGGCTCCGGCGGGGGCTGGTAGCGGGCGATGCGCGCGTACTCCAGGACGCCCTGAATCATGGCGTGCATGCGCGTCACCCTGTTGCGCAGGCGATCGAGGTGCTGTCTGCTCTCCCCGGTCAGGGCGTTGCCCAGGTCCTCTTCGAGCCACGTGGCGTAATTGTCGATGCTCCGCAGGGGGGCTCGGAGATCGTGCGAGACCGCGTGAGCGAAGGCATCGAGCGCCCGATTGCTGCGCTCGAGGTCCTCGAGGGCTCGCGCCAGGCGGCTACGCTCTTTGAGCAGCTCGCGTTGCGTATTGGCCAGCTCGGAGTTGACCTCGAGGACCTGCCGGTGGAGCGCGTCCAGGCGAGGGTCGGGCCGGTGCTCGAGCAGCCAGAATCGACGCTCTTCCCGCTCCCAGAGCACCGCGAAGGCACGAGGCTCCGGGAGCGTTTCATCCCCCTTGAAGATCAGCTCCCATACCGGGGAGGAATGGTCAGGCTCACCCTTGTCGCTCTCCTCAGCCAGGCTCGCGCCCGTCGGTTTCTCACTGGCCGGATCATCGCTCGCCATCTCCAGGATCCGATTCCACTTGGAGAGAGAGGAGTCCGGGTCGAGTAGCTCGGCGAACGGACGTCTCATCACCTGGCGGCCCAGCTCGCGTTCGAGCCGACCATTGCTGTCGGTAATCGTGCCGTCGGCCGAGAGCTGCAGCACCACCCCGGGGAACTGACGGAAGCAGACGGGGAGGAGCTGCACGGATGGACGGTTCATCGAGGGGTGCTGAATTTCTGCTGGAGGAGCTCCACGGCCTGCACCGCGTCCTCAGCGGTGAGATCAGCGCCCAGGCGCGTCGCCAGCGTGGGATTCTCCAGGAACGGCCGCCCGCCCACGAGGATCAGCGGCGGCTCCGGGATCGTCTTGCGGATGGCCTCGATCATGGCTCGCAGGCGTGGCAGGTGCGGGGCGATGGTAGCGGAGAGCGCCACGGCGTCGGGGCGCTTGCGCTCGATCATCGACAACAGGCTCTCCAGCGGGACCGAGGCCCCCAGGTATACGGTGTCCCATCCGCGCAGCTCGAGCAGGTCGCAGATCATGCGCAGGCCGACCTCGTGGCGCTCGGTATCCGCACAGGCAGCGACCAGCGTGCGCCCCGTGCCCTCTCCCCAGGCGAAGAGCTGCCCGAACGCCCGTGTCATGGCCGCCTGGGTGATGGCGGTCGCCACGTGCTCGTCCGCGACGGTAATCGCGTTCTCCTGCCAGAGGCGGCCGATCTCGCGCATGGCCGGCTGGAAGACCTCGAGATAGAGCCGGCTGAGCTCGGTGCCGGCCTCGCATGCTTGATCCACCAGCCGAAAGGCTTCGCGCCGGTCGCCGCCGAGGACGGCGGTCAGGTATGCCTTCCTCAGCTCGACGGTGCCGTCGATGGTTGCAGTCGTCATGGCGTGCCTCCGCCGGGGGGCAGCTCCGCCAGTCCGGCCCGGAGGGAAGGGAAGATGGCCTCCGCCTCATCCTCCGGGAAGCGAGCCCGAATCCGGTCCTCGCTCAGCTCCAGGCTGACGGCCACCTCGTGTGTCGAGACTCCGCGGGCGCGCAGCAGCCCGTCGAGCCAGCGGACGTATCCAGCGAACATGTCGGGACGACCAAGGTCGACGGCGGGGGCCAGGTGCTCGAGGTTGTAGCGCATGTCCTGGAGGCACTTTCCGCGCCCGTACTCCCCGTACTTTGCCATCAGCTCGGGCATGCGCGCGTAGAGCGCCTCGGTGATCTCGAGCGCGAGTGATTCCTTCGATTCGAGCAGGCGCTCGGCGGCGCGAGATGCAGCGGTCAGGTCAGCCATTCGGGATCCCTCCTGGAGTCCATGAGGACCTCGAAGGCTTCGTGCCGTACGAGCGTGCGGCGCATGATCTCGCCCGGCTCACGGGAGTGGGAGATCGAGTGCTCCGTGCTCTTCATGTAGCGCCGGAAGGCCTCGCGGTCCTCCCACGCGGTGAGGAAGGTGTGTGTGGCGTCGCTCCCCTGGGGTCGGAGGAGCTGCAGGTAGAGGAAGCCGGGGAACTCGTCGACGAGCCGCGACCGTTCGCGGAAGCGCCGCTCCAACTCTGGCCGATCTTCTTCGGCGACCGTGAGGTGCGAGATGAATACGAACATGCCTGACCCGGGTTACGGTGTGCGAGTGACGGAGGCCAGGGCTTCGTACCGGCCACGGAGGTGCGATGCGCGCGCGTTTGGGGAAGAGGCGGAAGAGGCGTCGGCAATGGTGGACTCAGTACCCGGGCGGGGTGCTTTCGGTCCCTGAATGAGGCGGTGGGGGAACGGCGGAGGGAGCGGGCGACGGTGCGGAGGGCCCGGAGCGGTTCGAGAAAGGCCGGCCGCTGGCAAAGGGGTGTCGCTTGGCGTGACGGCAATGGCACTGACAACCACGAATGGGGCGGGCGAGACAATGGGTCGAGATCACCTTGCCACCCTGTCAGCTTGTCCCTCCTTGTCTCTCTGTCCCGCCCGTTCACCCCTTCATGCCCCTACCCGCCGGCGGCGAGCTGCTCCGCTAGTGCCCGGGTGATCGGCTGTCCCGTAGCCTCCTCGACGAAGAGCCACTGCCCCGCAGGATTGATTTCCAGGAACAGGTGCTCGCCGTCTGCGCGCCGCCGGAAGTCGAGGGCGCCGTAGACGAGGCCTAGTCGTCCCATCAGGCGGTGTATCCCCTCAACGATCTCGGGCGGGAGTGAGGTCTCGTTGGGACGTGCCCGATTAAGATTCATGCGAAAGTCCACCGGGTACTCGGCATCGCTCACGTCCATCTCCGCTGCAAAGATGCGCTCTCCCACCACAGTCACACGGACGTCCACACCCGGAACGTATTCCTGAAATATGACCGGAGCGATACGGACCAATTCGAGGTTCTCCAGTTCCTCCGATGTAACCAGGCGGGTCTCTCTCCAGGCGATCGGGGTCCCGGTGAAGCACTTGAAAACCGTCTGTCCGGGCTCACGACGATGCACAAACTCTCGCGCCGCGCGAGGATCGTTGGTCACCAGCGTGTCCGGAATCGGGAGCCCCAACGACTCCGCCACCGCGAGCTGATACGTCTTACGGTGGGCGGCTTCGTCCAGAAGGGGCTCGTTGATCCAGAAAGCGTCGAGGGAGCGCCAGAGGCCTGACAGCGCCTCGCGGCACTCGTTGACGGCGAACATCTGGTGCGCGGGGTCCTGGACCGCGGATTCGAGTCGAAAAGGCTGAGGCCGGCGCCACCATACGGCGCGAACAGAGTCGAGGTTCAGCACGCGGTCGCGTCGGTCCCGGAATCGACGCCCTGACTGGCCATTCGCGCCGAATTGCAGCGAGACCGCCGCGCGTACGGGAAACTCCGATAGGTCCAGTAGGAAAGGGACCTCCCCCATCTCGGTCAGCGTCTGCATGACCCTCCGGGCGTGGAGGTCAGACGCGCTGGACAGTATGAGGATCACTGGGGGCCCCGGCGCCGACGTAGTTCTCGGAGGTACTCTTCGACCCGCGCGATCTCTTCATCGAGGTCAAACCCGGCTGCAGCGCGCCCGCCCCTGGCTCCGGATTCGAACACCCGGGCCGCGCGGGCACGGTGGGGTGTGGAAAGCGCAAAGGGCGCCGCTCCTCCGGTGCCGGAGCGTGCCTGCCGTCCGCGTATCCTCGAGCTCGGACCCCATCCGCCGGGGACGGGAGGGTTCTGCCACGGTTGAGAGGGATCGAATGGAATGTTCTCCTGCCAGGTGCCGTGCTCCTGGATGGTGTTCACGTGCTCCTGGACCGTCTCCATCAGGGTATCATAGAAGTCCGTCTTGACGTCGTCGAAGGCCTTGTTCGCAGTGAAGCCTCCGGCGTCGAACCAGGGCAGCGTCCGTGCGGGGTCCAGCCACGGCGCCGTTGCCCCGATGTCGGTCCACGGGGACGTGTCTCGCCAGATAAGGGTGGGGGGCTCGATGTCGTCCCAGACCGTCGTCCAGGGAGGATCCACCGACGGAGAGCACAGCTGGACATTCAGCGCAGTAAGGACCGGATCAATGCGGTTGGCCACTCCGTAACTGCCATCTTCGGTACCCGCGAAATAGAGCCCTATGATCTCGTTGCTGGCGTTTACCACCACCGAGCCCGAGTCCCCGCTGTTGCCGAATTCCGTGCTCTGCGACGAGTCCACCTCGATCCCGATCTGGTTCGTCAGCACCACCTCTCCGAGTCCGTTGCCATAGTCTATGGACACCGAGAGCGCCAGGTCGTCCACGAATCCGTGCGTGAGGCCGGTGGTGCGGCCTCGCTTGCGGACCGGCTCGTCCAGGACGGGAAGGGCCTTACCCGCGATGGCGCCGATGTCGACGATCTCACAGTTGTGCCCGCGGGTGGCGGTAATGTTGGCGACCGCGCAGTCGACCTCACCTCCGAGAGAAGCTCTTTGCAGAGTGCCGACCACGCTGCCGGGACAGGTACCGGTATCCACACGCGACGGCTGGGCCATCGTGTCACCCACACTCCAGGCGTCATCCACGCAGAACACGTGGAAGTTGCTCAGGAGCATGGGATCTCCGGTAGCGCTGTCCTCCACCACACACCCGAGCGTCCCCGTATAGACAAACCCCCCGATCGCTCGGCAGGGACCGATGCTGATGCCGCCGGTGAGCGGATCGTATGTGCCGGTGTCCGCGTGCACCTCCAGCTCCGCCACCGGAACGCCGAGCCCCCGATGCAGCACGAACTCCCGCTCGATCACATCCGTGGGCACGCCCTCGATGGTCTCGGGGATGAGCTCCTCCTCCGATAGCTCGCTTTTCGGTTTCTTCTTCCTCACGTAGACGCGGATGGCGAGCTCGCCCGTCCGCTGGCCTTTGGTGATTTTCGGTCCGACGCCGACACCGGTGACGCCCTCACGTTCGAGAAGACTGGATTCCACCGCGGATTTCACGCGCCTGAGCTCGAGAGGGGTAGCCATGGCGGGACACCTTGGCTTGGGTGGAGAGGTATGGAGTACTGCAGTCAGCTAGAGGGGACAGCCCCAGTGACGGGGCTTGGCGGCCAGACTCGCGGGAAAGTGTGATGTCGCCAGGGCGATAGCGCTGCCCCGAGTGTTGTTAGATTTCCAGGGCTCGGGCATGGACCGGTGCGTTGTCCAAGCCCACAGGTATAGATGCATCGCCACGGCGATGGAGACAAGCTTGTTGTGAACCGGGCCCGCAGACGAAGAGCTCGATGTCGTCCGGACCTTCGATCTACGCTGGCTGACAGATCTTGTCTGGATCCCACCGCGAGTGCAGCCGAAATCACCGCCGCTTTCGACCCGTGGCGCTCCAGGAGGTGAATCGTGCGCTCCGGGCTCTGCGACGGGTCATGGACATTCTTGGACCTGATTGGGACTATCTGGTGACCGGTACCGCCGAGGGTCGGGAAATGAAGAGCGAATGGGGTTTGTGTCCAATCGTAGCAAGCTTCTGAACAGCTTGACCGGCGCTTGCAACAACAATATTAGGAGATGCGCCTCCCCCTTGTATTGCTGCTCGCGGGCATTCACCTGCGCTACGTGCGGGAAAGCATCACCGGGGTGTTGCCCCGGACCGCTCCCTCAGCTTCCCGCCCGAAATACCAGGTTGGCGCTGGAGAGACCCAGCGCCACCGCTACAATGCCCATCGTCAGCGAGCCGAGCGCATAGAGCCATGCCCGTGACCACGCCCCTTCCTGCATCAGCGCAATGGTCTCCAGGCTGAAGGTGCTGAAGGTGGTGAAGGCGCCGCAGAAGCCGACGGTGATCATGCCCCGCACTTCCGCGGAGAGAGTCGAGATTTCGGCGGCGCGGACTGCGAGGCCCAGCACGAACGAGCCGAGCAGGTTCACCCCTAGTGTGCCCCAGGGGAAGCCAACCCCTGCCCACGAGTGAACCCAGCTGCCGAGGCTGAAGCGGGCCAGTGTGCCCAGCACGCCCCCAACCGCGAGGTAGAGGTAGATCATCGGGCGTCGTCCAAAAGAAACGCCTCCGCCCGACCCCAGGGTCGGAAGGAGGAGTCATCAGCGGCAGCAGCCGCGGTTTCGGCGAACTCCATCGCCAGGTTTGTGCTTGTGCGCTGACAATACCGCTGGACCGCCTGCCTCTGCAACCCCAACAGCGTGGTTGCGCCCCCGTTCGGTGCTACGTCCTCGACCTGAGCTCGCGCTTCCGCGCACGCGGTTGATCCTGAGCAAATGACGAGGCCCGATTCACCGGATCACTTCCCCCCTGCCAGGTCGATGAAGCTGCCGGTGCAGTAGCTCGCCTCGTCCGACAGCAGCCAGAGGATCGCGTGGGCGACCTCCTCGGGCTGACCACCGCGCCGCATCGGGATGCCGTCCTTCAGCCGCTCCACCCGATCCGGCTCCCCTCCCGCGGCGTGGATCTCGGTGTATATGAACGCCGGACGCACCGCGTTCACCCGGATCCCCTCGGACGCCACCTCACGCGCCAGGCCGATTGTCAGCGTATCGACCGCGCCTTTGGAGGCCGCATAATCGACGTACTCACCCGCGGAACCCAGGCGTGCGGCGGCGGAGGAGACGTTGACGATCGCGCCGCCGCTCCCTCCGCGTCGCGTGCTCATCCGCCGCACGGCCTCGCGGCAGCAGAGGAAGCAGCCGGTTACGTTGGTGGCTAGCACGCGATTTATCCGCTCGGCGGTCATCTCCAACACGCGCCCTTGCCGCTCCAGGATCCCCGCGTTGTTCACCAGCGCCGTGACGGTCCCCAGTTCCTCGTCCACCGTCCGGAAGAGTCGCTCGACGTCATCCTCCCGGGAGACGTCGGCCTGGCAGGCGAACGCGCGCCCTCCCGCTGCCCGGATCCGGTCCACGACCGCCTCGGCCGCATCTCGCGCCCGGCGATAGTTCACGCAGACCGCGTAGCCTCGCTCGGCGCCAAGCAGCGCGGTCGCCGCCCCGATCCCGCGGCTTGCCCCCGTCACCACCAGGACGCCCGAGCTCACGGGTCGAGCCTCCGCATCGATGCCGGGGCTGCCGGGGGCGGATCGCCGCACTCGCCAGGCGCAAGGCGCCACCCGCGGAGCGTGGCGGCCCGGAACGCGTGTAGCTCGTGCACAGGCATATCAGGTCGCGCTGGGGGTAGGGGAGGGTGCGGCGAGCTCGTCGAGCTCCCGCACGTAGGTGATGTAGTCGGTGTTGAGGGGAACGCCACCGGCCTCGCGCCGCGCGCGGGCCACCTGGCCCCGGTGGTAGGCGCCGTGGGTGGCAACGTGCATCAGGATGTCGATGATAGGGGTCCGAAAGCGACGGCCAGCCTGGTTCGCGTAATCGATCGCCCGCTCCAGATCCGCCTCCGAGAGGCTGTCGAGATAGCGGCGGTAGCCCTCCCGGTTCTCCGTCGCCAGTGAACGGGCCTCCTCGTCGCTGAGTTGCGGCCAGATCTCCTGGCCGGCGCTGCTCTCGCCGCGCAGCCGGAGGAGCCACACCCGCTCCGCCGCCAGCACGTGGTGGAGGTAGCGCCGGGCTTCCGTATCCTTCTCCTCGAGGGACCCGAGGGCGCGTTCGTCCGCCCAGAAGACCGAATCGAAGAGGCGGCGCAGCAGGCTCAGGGTCGTCATGCGATCTCTCCTTTCGTCTTTCGGCGTCGTGGCCGCGCCGGACGACGGGCAAGCGGGTCCACGTCGCCCGGCGCCAGCGGAGCGAGGTCATCGCCCTCACGCGGGAGGGAAGTGGCGGTACGATCGTGCGGCCGGCCAGCCCCACGATCGGCTCCCCGCCGGCTGCGAGTCAACACGATCAGCGCCACACCGCTGAGTATGACCGCCACCGCGACCGCGGTGCGGGGGCTGAACGGCTCTGAGCCGAGCCACACGCCGAGGATCACCGCGACCAGCGGGTTCACGAACGCGTAGGTGGATGCCTTGGCGGCGGTGGTGTTCCGCAGCAGCCACACGTAGGCGCTGAAGCCGATCCAGGCGCCGAATACCACCAGGTAGCCCCACGCGAGGAGCGAGCGCGTCGTCACCAGCGCGGGATCGAACCGGGCGGCCTCTCCGGAGAGCAGACCCGCCAGCAGGAGCGCGCCTCCGCCGACCGCCATCTGCGCGCCGATCGCGGTGAGCGGCGAGCTGGGGAGCCTGACGTGGCTCGCCATCACCGAGCCGAGCGCCCACCCGATCGTCGCCACGATCAGCGCCGTCATGCCGAGCGCCACCCCCGCGCCGCCTCCGTCCAGCGCCATCGAGCCCCAGTCCCCACCGATCAGCACGAACAGCCCCGCCATTCCCAGGATCAGTCCGGCCATGGTGAGGAGGGTCGGACGGGCGCCCCCGGGCCGCGCCCAATCCATCAGCGCCATCCAGAGCGGGACGATGCTCGCCACCAGGGCGGCGATCCCGGACGGCACGATCTGCTCCGACCAGGTAACCCCGCCATTGCCGACGCCGAGCAGCAGGATCCCCGTCAGCGCCGCGCTCCCCCACTCCGCGCGGTCCGGCCGGCTGCCGTCGCGCAGACGCCCCAGCAGAAGCAGCACCGCCCCCGCCACGGCGAACCGACTCCCCGCCATCAGCAAGGGCGGAATGCTCTCGATCGCGTAGCGGATCCCCAGGTAGGTCGATCCCCATATCAGATAGACGGCGCCGAACGCCGACAGCAACGCCAGGCGCCCCGGTTTCTTCGTCACTCGTCCCTCCCTCCGTTGCCCAGGAAGTCGCCGAGACCGCGCCCGCGGGCTTCGTGTACCCGCCAGGCACGCCCGCCGGGAGAACGATCACCATTTCGCGTCCGGGACAACAGATGCAGATTGGACGAATTGCAACCAGTACAGTTTGCCGTCCCATCTCGTGCGAAGTGGCGATGAACCAGCGGTACGCCTATGAGGTCTTGGTCAGCGAGCTGCACCAGCAGGTGCAAGCGGGCCTGCTGCGGCCGGGCGATCGAGTGCCCTCGGTAAGGCGAATGAGTCGCGAGCGGGGGGTGAGCATCTCCACCGTGCTCCAGGCGTACCGGGTCCTGGAGGCGCGCAGGGTGCTGCGGGCGCGGCCGCAGTCCGGGTTTTACGTCGCGGCGCCGACACCGACCGCTCGCGCGGAGCCCGGCCGAACCCGCCCCCGTTCGGTGCCGACGGAGGTGACCACGGGCGATGTGATCGCGGAGGTGCTCGCCGCCGCGGCCGATCCCTCGCTCGTCCCCCTGGGCGCCGCGCTTCCGGACGCGGCGCTGCTCCCCACCGCGCGGTTGAACCGCTTGATGGGGCGGGTTCTGCGCAGGGATCCGGCGCGTGCCACGACGTTCATGGCTCCCGCGGGCTGCCCGGAGCTGCGTCACGAGATCGCGCGCCGGGAGTGGGCGGCCGGGTGCCGGATTACCGCGGACGACGTGCTGGTGACTTGCGGGGCGAGCGAGGCGCTCACGCTGGCGCTGCGGGCAACGACTCGTCCGGGTGACACCGTCGCCGTCGAGTCGCCCACCTTCTTCGGCGTGTTACAGACGATCGAGGCGCTGGGCCGCCGCGCGCTCGAGATACCCACGGACTGCCGCCAGGGGATCTGTCTCGACGCTCTGCGCCGCGCGCTGGACGAGCACGCCATCCACGCCTGCTTGGTCACCCCCAATTTCCAGAATCCGCTCGGGTCGCTGATGCCGGACGCAGCGAAAGGCGAGCTGGTGGAGCTCGCCCGCAGTCGGAGGGTGCCGCTCATCGAGGACGACACCTTCGGAGAGCTGTACTTCGAGGGAAGGCGCCCGCGCTCGCTCCTCGACCATGAAACAGATGGGTGGGTGATCCGCTGCTCCACCTTTTCGAAGACCCTGGCCCCGGGGTATCGACTCGGCTGGATCGTCCCGGGCGAGCGCTTTCAGCGACGGGTGGAGCTCCTGAAGAATTCCAGCACCATCGCCGTCGCCGCGCCGCCGCAGATGGCCGTCGCCGAGTACCTGCGCCAGGACCTGTTCGACCTCCATCTGCGGCGGCTGCGCAGGATTCTGCGCGACACGGTCGATCGCCTCGCCTTCGAGGTTCTGGACCGGTTCCCGGAGGGAACCCGGGTGAGCCGCCCCGCCGGCGGATTCGTCCTCTGGGTTCGGCTCCCTGGCGGAGTGGACGCGAGCGACGTCCACCGGGATGCGCTCCACAGGGGCATCGGCGTGTCACCCGGGTCCATCTACTCCGCCGCGGGCCATTACCGGGATTGCTTGCGATTGAGCGGAGGCTTCGCCTGGAGCGACCGCATCGCGCGGGCAGTGGACGAGCTGGCGGGCATCGTCCGGGGCGCCCGGGCGAGCGCGGCCTGAGTCGCGGCGGTCGTACGCCTGCGCGCTCGACTCACGTTCGGCGAGGAGATGCGTCGCCCGTGAAGCGGAGCGTGGGTGCACTCTCACGAGCTGGAGACGGCGCCGATATAGAACGCCGGCGGCGCGACAGCCCGGATCGGCACCAAGGCGATCTTGTGGCCGACGGGCAGACCGGCGGCGCCAACCATCAAGTGATCGTTACGCTATGCGGACGTAGCGGATGTGCTGATGATGCTGACCGAGGTGATGGACCCGGTCTACTGAGACGGTGCAGGGAGGGCATTTCGTTCCCAACCGACTGGAGGACAGTTATGAGGCGGCGCGACTTCGTGAAGGTACTGTCCACGGGAGTGGTAGGCGGGCACGCGCTTGCGTGCGCACCCGTTGCGGCTCCGGCTTCGGCGCCTGTGGCGGGGCCCGCGCCGCGGACGGGGATCGACCCGGGGAGCTATGACGAGAGCTGGTGGAACCGACGCCCGCTGCGGCTGGTCCAGACCAATCTGCGAGAGATCGACGCGCGGATGGATCTCGACGCCTACGTCCGCTGGATGGTCGATCACTCAGTGAACCTGGTGCTCCTGAACGTGGGCGGGATCGTCGCCAACTACCCCACCCGGCTCGAGTACCACTACCGCAATCCGTTCATGCAGGGGGACCTGGTGGGCGACCTCACCAGCCGCCTGCACGCCGAGGGGATCCGCGTGATGGGCCGGTTCGACTTCAGCAAGATCAACGAGGAGCTGGCGGCGCTGCGCCCGGACTGGCTGTACGTTTCGGAGAAGGGCGAGAACGTGAACTACAACGGGCAGGTCCACACCTGTCCGAGTCGTGGCTATCAGCAGGAGTACTCCTTCCGCATCCTCGAGGAGGCCATCACCTCGTACCCGCTGGATGCGGTCTTCTTCAACATGGTGGGTTACCAGACCACCGATTACAGCGGCAACTATTACGGAGACTGCCACTGCGAGGATTGCCTGCGGCTCTTCGGAGAGGGATCGACGACGACGCGCCGCGAAGTCGCCAATGACCTCTTCACCCGAATGCACCGCTACATTCGCGAGCTGAATCCCGAGATCGTCATAAGCACCTATACGACCGTGGGGGTGGACATGGTGTCCACCGAGTCCTCCTCGTCGCTGTCGCTCGCGCACGAGTGGAACTACTCGGCGACCGACAACGTGAAGCGGACGTTCGACTCCTACAACGACCTGGTGCCGATGAACCTGGTCATCGGATTCCAGGCGATCGGGTACCGCCTCAACGCCACCTCGCCCGGCATCGCCCGCGTCTGGCAGACGCAGAACATGCTGCACGGTGGCTCGCTGTACTACGTCTTCATCGGACCCGCGCACGAGTACCCGGACCGGGCTTTCGTGCCCACCCTGAAGGATCTCTACGCCTTCCACGCGACCAACGCGGCGCTCTTCACCAACCTCCAATCGGCCGCACGGGTCGCTTTGGTGCGCGGCCCTACCGAAGAGTACCGCGGCCTCATCAAGCTGCTCGCCGAGGCGCACGTTCCCTACGACATCCTCGACCCGGAGGTGATCGGCAGCAGTCGTATGCCCCGGCCGCTCGAATCGTACGACACCGCGATCCTGGGCGACCTCAGGAACATGAGCGACGAGCTGGCGAGCCGCTTCGACCGCTACGTGCAGGAGGGCGGCAAGCTGCTGGCGACCGGGTTCACCTCGGTACGCACTTCCGGTGCGGGCGGTCGCGGGGGCGAGGCCGGCTCAGGCAGGGGAGGTCAGGAAGGTGCAGATCCGTTGGCCGGGCCCGACGCGCGGATCCTGCTGCAGTGCCTGGGGGTGGCGCCGGCATACGAGTTCTCGCCGCGGGAGCAATCGACCTACCTGCAGATCTCGGAGGCGGACCGCGGCGTCCTGGGCCGCCAGGAGCTGAGCGACTTCGACCTGATGATGCTCTACAGCGACTACATGCGGGTGCGCCCCCGGTCCGGCGCGCGCGGCCTCCTCAACATCATCCCCTCCACGATGTTCGGGCCTCCGGAGAAGGCCTATTTCCTGGAGGAGGAGGTCACCGACTATCCGGGCGTCGTCGTCAACTCGCACGGCTCCGGGCGGAGCGTGTTTGTGCCTTGGGGAATCGGCGCGCAGTACTACGCCAAAGGCCACCACATCCACCGGGCCTTCTTCAACGCCCTGCTGCGCAACGTGCTGCGGGCGGAGCGCCTGGTGGAGACCGATGCTCCGGGGACGGTCGAGATCTCGCATCTGGTCAACCGCAACGGGGCGTTCGAGTGGGTGGGGATGATCAACCACGCCAGCCAGCTCGGCCCCACGCTGAGCGACCCCCTCCCCGTGTACGACACCACCTTGCGGCTGAGGCCCTCGCAGCCCGTGCGCGAGGTCTTCCTGCAGCGCTCCGGGGCGGCGGTCGACTTCAGAGAGGTCGAGGGCGGCTGGCTCGAGGTGAAGGTTCCCGTTCTGAGAGATTTCGAAATGGTCGTCTGCACCTACTGAGCGGCCCCTTCAGACTTCTACTGAGCGACCTTTCAGACTTCAGAAGGGCTGCGCAGGCTGCGTGCGCGAGCGGTCTTCACCCCGTACAGCTCCTCCATGAACTCACGGCCGTCCCGCAGGTTGGCGACGTCGGCCTGCACGCCGATGAGCACCTCCTCCATCCGGGCCAATCGCTGGACGAGTGCCTCCTCCTGCGGCTCTGGCAGAGCGCGTCGGCGGTTCGGCCGCTGGGACAGAAGAATCAGGCTTGCCACCTGAGTGATGGCGGCCGGGATCACCAGGATCTCCTCCTCGGCGCCCGCCCCGATGAACAAAAAGGCGGCGAGAACTTGCAGGACAAGCGCGATCCACTTGTTCATGTTGCCTCTGGTGCAGATGTGATCTTGGCCGGGGAAAGATAGAAAATGAGCCGGCGCCAAGGCCTGCCAACCTTCGCGCCTCGCTTTGGCTCAGTATCAACTCTACGGGTTGTTTGCTCTACGGTTTCTCAGGTTTTGGAACCGCAGAGGTTGCCGCTCCCCTGCGATCCTCCGTGCAGGTCACGGGTCGGGGACGCCCCTGCTCGGGGTGTCAGGCCGGAGCCCGCGCCGTTCGTCGCCGCCGCGGCCTCCTCGTCGATCGTCGCGCAATCAGCTCGACGGGCAGTACCTCGTGCCGCGGCCTGGCGTCCGACCCGCGAATGCGCTCGTGGAGCAGCTCCATGGCCCGCTTTCCCACGTCGTAGGCGGGCTCGCGGATGACGGTCAGGAAGGGATCCAGCAGCGAAGCAAGCTCGATCTCGCCGAAGCAGGCCAGCCCCACGTCCTGCGGTACGCGCAACCCGCGCCGGCGCAGCTCCACCATCGCCCCCACCGCCACGAGGTTGTTCGCCGCGATGATCACCTCGGGAATGCTCTCCTCCTCGCACAGTGCCGCGACCAGCTCCTCCCCGCTCGCCTGATCGAGGCGGCCGAGCCGGACCATCAGGTCGATACCTGCCTCACGCAATCCGTCGCGGCACCCCACCAGCCGCGCCTCCACCGTCGAGTTCCCCGGCATCCCGCCGATGAACACGGCACTGCGGTAACCCTGATCGGCGAGGTGTGCGGCAATCTGGCGGCCGCCGTCATAGGCGTCCAGGACGACCGAATCGACGTCCATGCCCGGAATGATCCTGTCCACCAGCACGACCGGGATCTTACGCCCGCGCAGCAGGCGCACGTGGTCGGCGCCAGTTGTGGAGAGGATCACCCCGTCCACTCGCCGAGAGACCAGCGCCTTCAGATATTCGTTCTCCTTCTCCGGCCGCTCGTCGGTGTTGCCCACCATCAGCGTATAGCCATGCCGGCGAGCCACATCTTCGGCCCCGCGGGAGACCGTGGTAAAGAACGGATTCTGGATGTCCGAGACGACCAGGGCGATGATATTCGTGCGCCCCTGCGTAAGGCTGCGGGCAACGGCATTGGGGATGTATCCGAGCTCTCGTATGGCATTCATGACCCGGGCGCGCGTTTCCGGCGTGACCAGGCTCGGCTCGTTCAGCGTCCGAGAGACGGTCATGGGGCTGACGCCGGCCAGTCGTGCGACGTCGCGTATCTTGACCAAGCTGGTTTCTTCCGTCCGTGGTGTTCCAGATCCTCAGGGTTCGATTACGATCCTCTCGCCCCGGCGCGGCCGATATTCCCGCACCTTGCCGCCGAAGCGGACGCGCACCGGCTCGCCGAGCTCGGAGACCAGTACCGCGCGCTTCAGCCTCCCGTTCTCCCAGTAGATATCGACCGAGTAACCACCACGGGCCCGCAGGCCACGAACGTGCCCGGTCGGCCAGGCGGAGGGCAGGGCAGGAAGGAGGTGGATCTCTCCGACCTGATTCTGCATCAGCATCTCGATGATGCCAGCGGTCGCGCCGAAGTTGCCGTCGATCTGGAAGGGTGGGTGGGCGTCGAACAGGTTGGGGTAAACTCCACCACCTTCTCCCCGTTGCCCGCGGGTCAGGGTCAGCAGGCTCTCCAGCAGGCGATACGCTCGATCACCGTCGTGCAGACGAGCCCAGAAGTTGATCTTCCACGCCTTCGACCATCCCGTCCCCTCGTCACCGCGCATCTCGAGCGACTTACGGGCGGCCGCGAAGAGCTCAGGCGTGTCGAACGCGTTGATCTCCGACCCCGGATGCAGCCCCCAGAGATGCGAGACGTGGCGGTGTTTCTCGTTGGGATCGTCCACGTCGTCCATCCATTCCTGCAGCTGCCCCAGCCGGCCGATCTGGTTGGGAGCGATTCGCGACCGCATCTCTGCCAGGGTATCCCGCAGGCCCGCGTCGACGCCGAGGATCTCGCTCGCCTCGATGGTATTGGCGAACAGCTCCCGGATGATCTGGTGATCCATTGTCGGCCCCATGACCACCCCGCCGATCTCCGGTGAAACCGAAGGTCCGGACACCAGGAACCCCGTACGCGGATCCTCCACCAGGTAGTCCACGAAGAAGCGGGCCGCGCCTCGCATGAGGGGATAGGCCACCTCGCGGAGGAAGCGCTCGTCCTTGCGGTATTCGTAGTGCCACCAGAGGTGCTGGGTCAGCCACGCCCCACCGGTGGGCCACAGGCCGTAATAGGGGGCGTCGATGGGGGCGGTTCCCCGCCAGATGTCAGTGTTGTGGTGCAGCACCCAGCCGTCGGCGCCGTAATGCTCGCTGGCGGTGAGGGCGCCCGTCTCGGCGACGTCGCGAATCAGGGAGAACAGCGGCTCGCTGAGCTCGGATAGGTTCGCCGGCTCGGCAAGCCAGTAGTTCATCTCCGTGTTGATGTTGACCGTGTACTTGCTGTTCCAGGGCGGATTGTTGCTCTCGTTCCAGATTCCCTGCAGGTTCGCTGGCTGCGTGCCCGGACGGCTGGAGGCAATCAACAGGTAACGGCCGTACTGAAAAAGGAGCTCCGCGAGTCCCGGATCCGGTCCGTCCTTGAAGCGCGTGATCCGCTCGTCCGTCGGCACGTCGCTTAGCCCCGGGCCCAGGTCGAGCTCCACGCGGCGGAAGAGGGCCTGATGGTCGGTCACGTGGTCGCGGAGCATCTGCGGGTACGATCTGCCCCGAATTCCCTCGATTGTCCTGTCGTTGCGGGCTTTGGGATCGCCGCTGACATCGTTGTAGCGGACGAAGTTGGTTGCCCCCGCCAGCACCAGGGTTGCCGCGTCCGCGCCGGTGACGGTGGCGATCGTATCCCCGATTTCGACGGTACCCCCCTCCGCCCGCACGAGCAGCCGCGCCTCGAACTCGATCACGCCGAGCTCCACCGTGCCGTAGAGCGAGAGCTGATCCTCGCCCACACGGGTTCTCAGCGGTCGATTGAAATTCGAGCTGTGGGCGCTCGTCAGCCGCACCGTGAAGGTCGTGCTCCCGGGGCGATCGGCGTAGAGGCGCACCACGATGGCCTGGTCGGGGTGGCTGGCGAAGACCTCCCGCGTGTGCGTGACCCCGTCAGCCTGAAAGCGGGTGCGGACGAGGGCGCTGTCCAGGTCGAGCTGTCGCCGGTATCGGGTGACCGAGGTGGAATCGATGGTCCGGAATTCGAGGTGGAGATCCCCGAACGCCTGATACGATTGCTGCCGCTTCGGCGCCCCCATCAGGTGGACCGAGGCCAGGGCGTCGGCCCGATCCTGATCGCCGGCGAAGAGTGCCTCGCGGACCTCGTCGAGATAGCGGACCGCGCCTTCACGATGATAGTAGCGCGGCTCCCCATTCCACACCGTCTCCTCGTTGAACTGGATCCGCTCCCGCACCGGCCTGCCGAAGACCATCGCACCCAGCCGACCGTTCCCGACCGGCAACGCCTCCACCCACTGCGTCGCCGGGGCGGGATACCATAACACGAGGTCGCTGCTCCTCTCCTGTACCGCAGCGCTCCGCTGCCGGGTCGTGGCGCGAGTCAGCAGCACGCCATCGCTTCTCTGCATGGCCAGGTCGCTCCTGTGCTGGGCCTCACCGCTGACCGGCGCGAGGAGAAGCGTCGCCAACATGGTTAGAGAGGGGATGAAGCCGGTCGGGCGTCTGACGGGGTCGAGGAGCGTAGCGATCTGGCTGCGATCCGGGCCGTTTCGCATGGTCAGAAGAGGTTCACGTGGATTCGTGTGACGGAAGCGGGATCTTCGCTCCACGCGCGCAGGGCGTCGGCCGCTTCCTCCAGGGCCACCACCCGGGTCACGGCCGACTCGGAAGGGAACGCCCCGCTTGCCAGCAGGTCGATCACCGCCTGGAAGTCCTGGGGCGTGGCATTGCGTGAGCCCAGGATGTCCAGCTCCTTCTTGACGAACTGCGCCGTGTCGTAGGCAACCGGCGCCTTGGCGTAGCCGATGTAAACGACACGGCCAGTGAACGCCACCTCCTGGACCGCCACCAGGAAGGTCTCGGGCAGCCCCACCGCCTCGATGACCACGTCGGGCCCCTCCCCCTCCGTGAGCTCCCGCAGCGCCTCATGCAGCGACACCCGGCGATTGTCGAGCGTGTGAGATGCACCCGCCGCACGGCCCAGGTCCAGTTTGCGCGGGTCCACGTCGATCGCGATCACCTCGGCGCCCACCGACGCCGCGGCGGCGACCGCGCCCAGACCCACCGCCCCGCAACCGATCACCATCACCCGGTCCCCGGCTTCTACCCGCCCGCGCGAGGCCGCGTGGAAACCCACGCTCAGCGGCTCCACCAGCGCCAGCTCTCGAGGTAAGAGACCTTCTGCACTCAGCACCTTGGTCCAGGGTGCGGCAATCCACTCGGTGAGCGCTCCGTCGCGCTGCACGCCCAGGGTCTGGTTGTCGCGGCAGGCGTTCGACCGTCCGCGCCGGCAGGCGGCGCAGCGGCCGCAGGCAGTGTAGGGGACGACGGTGACCGTCATCCCTTCCCGGAAGTGGCCGGCGGGCACCTCAGTTCCTATGGCAGCCACGACCGCGGCCACCTCGTGCCCGGGCACGCGCGGATAGGACACCAGGGGATTCAGGCCGCGAAAGGTGTTCAGGTCCGATCCGCAGAACCCGACGGTCTGCACCCGGAGGAGGAGCTCATCCGCGGCGTATTTCGGTTCCGGAAGAGATCCGAGCGTTGGCTGGCCGGGCGCTTCGATGAAGAGTGCTCTCACGGGAGGCTGGTGGCGGGGGTGTTGTTTTCGGGGAGGCCCGAGGGCCACTCGATATTCTGCACCGTGCTGAGGAGCCGGCGCACCGCCGCCAGCGCGGCCGCATCGGGGGGCGTGTCGATGGCTCGGACGTTCGCCAGCACCTCCGCCTCGGATCGCATTCCAACCAGGGTCGACGCGACGTCCCGCTGGTCGATCGCGAACCGAAGCGCGAGATGGGACAGATTCACGCCGTGCGCTGCGCACCAGACGGCTGCCTCTCGGGCCGCCTCGAGCACGGCCGGAGGTGCAGGGTGCCAGGGCGGCGGTCCCTCGGGCGTCAGTACCCCCATGTGCAGGGGAGAGGCGTTGATCAGTCCGATCCCGTGCTCCCGGGCGCGCGGCGCCAGCTCCGTCTCCAATCGAGTGTTCAGCAGGTTGTAATGACAGTAGGAGAGAATCGCGTCCACCTCACCCTCCACCGCCACTTCCGTCAGCATCTCGAGCGGAAAACCCGTCACCCCCACGTAGCGGACCTTGCCCTGCTCCTGGAGCCGACGCATCGCCGGCAGGGTTTCTCCCAGGATCTGCTCGCGGGTGCCGAACTCGATGTCGTGCGCGAGCAGCAGATCGATCCGATCCGTGCGCAGGCGCCGCAGGCTCTCCTCCACCGACTGAGCGACGCGCGCCGCGGAGAAGTCGAAACCGCCGGGTAAGTGCCGATCATAACGGCCGACCTTGGTGGAGAGGACCACCCGATCCCGCTTTCCCTGCAACGCCCTTCCCAGGCGCTCCTCTGCCAGCGTTCGTCCGTAATACGGCGAGACGTCGAAGTAGTTGATTCCGTGATCGATCGCTGAATGCACGGCACGGATGCCGTCGCCGAGATCGATAGGCCCGTACTCGTCACCGAGGGTCGAGGCACCGAAACCCAGAATGGAGACCTGTAATGACGTCCTGCCCAGGCGAGTGAACTTCATGAGGTGCGGTGGGGGTGGCAAGCGGCGCCCAGAACGTCCTCCAGAGTCTGTCCCTCCAGGGAGGCCCTCCACACGCCGCAGTGGTCGGGATCCGGCGTGAGCAGGCGAAGACCATCGGCTCCGACAAATCTTAATGCGACCCCGTCACCGATATCTGGTATCGGTAACTGACAGGGCGAAGCTTACGACGGCTTTTGTAAGCTTGTCAAGCCGATCGAGGCGCGCGTCACCGGCACATGATCCTTGCGCGAGAGCCCTATCGCGCTTAGGGTGTTTGCGGTAACACTCCCTCACTGGGTGACTTGCCTTTCAGTAGTGCGCGCGGCGAGCTCGCACTCTGGATGATATCGGTATCAGCAGCGTTCCGTGGCTCTTTTTGCCACGGCCTACGTGTAGATCGGCCGATAACCGCCTATCGTCGCCCGACGGCTCCGCCTTCCATCCACTCTGATCCACCGCGGTGTGATGCGCTTGCGTCTGCCTGCGACGGCGATCCGAAGAGCTCCCGGTGCAGACCCGTTCTGCGGCTTCTGTCGGGCGCTCATCGACCTGTTCCCCAGAGCGACCGACCAGTTCCGGCGAGAGGTGGAGAAACGGTCTCGTCCTCCTCCGCGATTCAGCTCCGGTCTCGGCGGGTCTTCGTCGATCCGCCATCCCCCGGAAAACGCATCCTTTGACAGCCAACCCGGAGGAAGATCGATGTGCAGAGCATCCGCTGCCTTACTCCTCCTCGTATGCGCCGCAGGCGGGCTGAGCGCGCAGGAGCAAGGAACCATTGCGGGACAGGTCACTGATCAGGCCGGCCAGCCGCTGGTCGGCGCTCAGGTGCAGGTGCAGCCCGACGGACCGGCAGCGCTATCCGATGCGGAGGGTCGGTTTCGGCTCACGGGACTGGCCTCGGGCGAAGTGGTCGTGCGGGCGACCTCGCTGGGCTACGCCGGCGCGGAACAGAGGGTGACGGTCCTCGCCGGTCAGTCCGTGACGGTCAACTTCGAGCTGCAGGTCGAGGCGATCGCCCTGGAAGGAATTGTGGCGGTGGGTTACGGAACACAGCGAAGGGAGACGCTGACGGGATCGGTCTCCACCGTTGCGGGGGAGGAGATCGCGGTGAGTCCGTCGCCGAATGTCGTCAGCTCGATGGCGGGGAGGCTTCCCGGACTGACCGTGAATCAGCGGACGGGTGAGCCCGGCCGGGAGAACCTAAACATCCTGGTCCGTGGCACGGGAACCTTCAGGGACAACTCGCCGCTGATCATCGTCGACGGGGTGGAACGAAGCCTTCTTGGTCGCCTCAACCCGGAGGACATCGAGAGCATCACCGTGCTCAAGGACGCCTCCGCCGCCATCTATGGCGCGCGTGCCGCCAACGGAGTCATCCTGGTCACCACGAAGCAGGGCTCGCCATCCCGGCCGACCTTCGATGCTTCCTTCAACCAGGCCTTCTCCCGGCCGACCCGCCTCCCCGAAATGCTGGACGCCGCAACGTTCGCGGAGGCCTTCAACGAAGCCGAGTGGTATCGCCAGGGAAGACCGGAGAATAGCACGCCGTTCTACTCTGCGGAGGCGATTCAGAAGTTTCGGGACGGATCCGACCCCATTCTGTATCCGAATACGGATTGGGTGGAGGAGGTGCTGAAGCCCTACTCCGTTCAGACGCGTGCCAGCCTGCAAGCGACCGGCGGGTCGGAGGCTGTTCGCTACCTGCTCTCCTTCAGCTATCTCGACCAGCCTGGCAACTTCCGTCACGAGCCTACCGCGTACCGCCAGTACAACATTCGCACGCGGGTGGATGCCGATCTCACCCGAGACCTGAGCGTCGGGGCGAACCTGTCCGGGATTTTCAATGACCGCACCTATCCGTCGGTCGGGACCGAGATAAACTTCATCAACATTCTGCAGGCGAATCCTACCCTGGCGGCGAAATACCCGAACGGCCTGATCGCGCCCGGTAGGCTAGGGGAAAACCCCCTGCTGCTGGACCAACGCGGGGCTACCACCATCGAAGACACCCCGCTGTACGCCACCTTCAGCGCTACTTACCAGGTCCCATTCCTCGATGGCCTGAGCCTGGAGGGCAGCTTCAATTACGATCTGAGCAATCAGTTCGAGAAGAACTTCGTCAAGCCGTACTTCTTCCACGAGTACAATCCCAATACAGGGGAGTACGAGCGAAGGCAGGGCACGGGGAGCGCCACGGTCGAGGTCCGGGACACGTACCGGAAATGGACGACCTCCATGTACAACCTGCGCGCGACTTATGCGAGAACGTTCGCGCGGGATCATTCGATATCGCTCATGCTTGGTGCGGAGCAGCAGAAGAACACCTTCAAGTTCGGCTCCGCCTACCGCAAAGAATTCATCAGCCCGGCGGTCCCGCAGATCGATGCGGGCAGCACCGACCCCGAGAACAAGGACAACGCCGGGAGCGCGTCCAGGAGCGCCTACAACAACTACCTGGGCCGGCTGAACTACGATTTTCGTTCGAAGTACCTCCTGGAGTTCCTCTTCCGTTACGACGGCTCCCAGATCTTTCCCGAGGGCAGACGCTACGGGTTCTTCCCGGGCCTGTCGGCTGGTTGGAGAGTCTCGGAGGAGCCGCTCTTCCAGGACGCCCTTCCCTTCGTGGACGAGCTGAAGCTCCGGGCTTCCTACGGCGAGCTGGGGAACGATCGAGTCGGCCAGTATCAGTACCTGCAGGCGTATTCCTTCGGCGGCAATTACGTCTTCGGAACCAACGACGCTCCCGGCATCTTCCCCAACACGATGCCGAATCCGGATATCACCTGGGAAGTGAGCCGGAAGACGGATCTGGGACTCGAGGCGAGCCTCTGGGGAGGACTTCTGGGCATCGACTTCACCTACTGGCTGGAGCGGCGCTCGAACATCCTCGCTCAGCCAAACCTGTCCGTGAGCCGGATCTTTGGCTTCCCGGGATTGCCGGACCAGAATATCGGCAAGGTCAACAATCACGGATACGAGCTCATCCTCAGCCATCGGGGCGGAATCGGGGACGACTTCTCATATAGCGTCTCCGGCAATGTTGCCTTCGCCCGCAGCAAGATCGTCTTCATGGACGAGGTCCCGCAGGCCCAGCCGTATCAGAGTCAGACCGGCAAGCCGGTGGGGGCGGGTCTCTACTACAAAGCGGACGGAATCTTCCGCACTCAGGAGGAACTGGACGCCTACCCGCACGGTGCTGGGGCCCAGGTGGGGGACATCCGGGTAGTGGATCTGAACGAGGACGGGGTCATCGACTCCAGGGATATGTTCCGCGTCCCCCACTCCAACATCCCTGAATATGTAGGCGGCCTCTCCACCGACATTCGTTATCGCAACCTGGATCTGCACCTCTTCTTCCAGGGTCAGACCAACGCACTGGTATACGACGGCACCGCGTCGGTACTGGGCGGCAGCGATTTCGCGAATGCCACGGTGCATCGTGCCGCCGATCGTTGGAGCGTTGACAATCCCGACGGATCGATGCCCAGGGCAGGCGCTTGGGAGCCGGGACCGACGACCTTCTTCCTCTACGACGCGACCTTCGCGCGCCTCAAAACGGCCGAGCTCGGCTACCGCCTCCCCACCAGCCTTACCTCGCGTCTTGGAACCGTCGAATCCGCTCGTCTCTATGTCAGCGGGTTCAATCTGCTGACCTGGGCGAAAGAGCTCAAATGGGCCGATCCGGAGCTGGCCGGCAACTTCACCCAATATCCACCACTCCGGACCATCAACGTCGGTCTGAACGTGAGCTTCTGAGCTGCTCACCGGTTGCCTTTCGAGCCATCTTCAAAGCAAAGAGCGATGATCAGAGCATCGAGGACCATAAAGCTCGCACGGACAGCGGCGCCGGCTCGCAGCAACACCGGCAGTTGGAGAAAGTGGATGGCCTGTCTGAGCGTGCTGCTGGTAGGCGCGTGCGAGAGCGACATTCTCGACATTCCGCCCCAGGACCGGATTGCCGAGGTCGCCGTGTGGCAGGACGAAAACCTGATAGCCGCCTATCACACGGAGCTGTATAACGCCATCCCGCATGGCTTCTACATCCACATGTACTCCAAGTACACCGACGAGGCCTACAACAGCGCGCCCTGTTGTGGCGCGGACCTGTTTGCCCGCAACACTTTTTCGCCCGACAACATCGATCAGGTTGCCGGAGGCGACTTCTGGGGCGGACACATGTATTACTGGGACATGGGTTTCCAGTATGTCCGCAAGATCAACATGTTCCTGGAGAAGATGGAGGAGGAGGGAGCGATCGACTTCGAAGGCAAACCCCGGCTGATCGCGGAGGCCAAATTCCTGAGGGCTTTCGTCTACTTCGAGCTGATCAAGCGCTTCGGCGGGGTACCGATCGTCACCAGCACCTACGATCTGAAGGATGCGCAGGAGGTCACCTTCAAGCGCAACACTTTCGATGAATGCGTGGAGTTCATCGAGAGTGACCTGGACGAGGCGATGCCGGATCTGCCGGCGCGCTACGCCTCGACCGATCCCAACTACGGTCGAGCCACTCAGGACGCCGCGATGGCGCTGCGCTCGCGCGTGCTGCTGTACGCCGCTTCGCCCCTGCACAATCCCTCCAATGACAGGGAGAAATGGCAACGAGCGGCGGATGCGGCGGAGGCGTTGCTCGACCGCGGATACTCCCTGCACCCGGACTATCGCGAGCTCTTCATTCTACCCAGCGGAGCGCCTCAGAACGAATACATCTTCACCAGGAACTTCACTCCCACCAATGGTCATCAGGCGCCGATGCACAACCTGCCCCGCCGCTACGGTGCCTACGGCGGGTGGTGGGCGAGCAATGGCCCCTCGCAGAACCTGGTCGACGACTACGACATGATCAACGGCGAGCCGCCCTTCATCGGACCCTATGGTTCGCGGTCGATCAATCCTGCGTCGCAATACGATCCTGACAACCCATACGCCAACCGCGACCCGCGCTTCGAGGCAACCATCATCCACAATGGCTCGATTTATCGCGGAGATCGCTTCGAGATGTGGGTCTCAGAAGATGGCGAGACCTGGGGGT
Organism: Longimicrobiaceae bacterium; assembly: GCA_036375715.1. Lineage (NCBI taxonomy): Bacteria > Pseudomonadati > Gemmatimonadota > Longimicrobiia > Longimicrobiales > Longimicrobiaceae > Longimicrobiaceae bacterium. The sequence goes on from DASVBS010000069.1 coordinate 27,731, forward strand.
TCGATTCCTACAAGCAGAGCGGGGATAATCCAAGGGGAGGTTACGCCCTCAAGAAGTTCATGCCGGACGAGGATGTGCCGCTGAACTGGCAGACCTGGTACACGATCCCTTGGCCCCACTTCAGGCTGGCGGAGATCTACCTCAACTACGCCGAGGCACAGTATGAGCTCGGCAACGAAGCGCTGGCGCGCGAGTATGTCTCGAGGGTGCGGGCGAGGGCGGGGATGCCGCCGCTTCGGGCGACGGTGACCGGACCGGAGTTGCGGGACCGTATCCGCAACGAGCGGCGCATCGAGCTGGCTTTCGAAGGCCACCGATTCTTCGATATCCGGCGATGGAAGATCGCCGCCGAAGTCGAGAATACGCCGATTCGCGGGATGGACATCATCAAGAAGGCATCGGGAGAGCTGGTCTACAGGCCGGTGGAGCTGCTGAAAAAGGCCCCGTACGAGGAGAAGATGAACCTGCTCCCCGTCGCCACGGCTGAAATCCGACGGAACCCCGAGCTCGCCCAGACTCCCGGATGGTAAAGCGGTAGCGCTTCGGCGACCCGATACTTCAACCAAGCCCGGGGGCGGACATCCGCCTCCGGGCTTTCGTGTCTATCACGCGACTTCGTGACGGATTGGCCGCCAGAGCCGCCCTCCACGGTGCTCTGCGTCGCAGCTAATCGCAATCCGCGTCGAAGCAGAGGTGCTCGCTGAAGAAGGGTATGACGTGATCCTGAAAGCGGAACGCCACGTGGCTGGTGTGCGTGCCCGGATAGACCTCGAACGAGTTGGGGACGTCATAACTGTCCAGGACCTCGTGTAACCGCTCCGTATCTCGTCTCAGGCCGTCCTGGTCTCCCACGTCCATCGCAATGGCATCGTAGCGACGGAGCTCGCCAATGTACTGGTGCACGAAGGCCAGCGGCGCATTGGCGGCAAAGCGGGCGATTACCTCTTGCTGCACCTCGCCGTTTTTGATCGGGAGGTCCAGATAGAGTGGTGGATTCTGCGGGTTTGGTGACCACGCGGCCGCGGCTGCGAGCTGGGCACGCAGGCCGAACGGCAAACCCTCCGAATCAGCGGGGGATTTCAGTCCGGCGAGCGTAACTTCGGCCTCAGGGTTTGGTCGCCCGGCGCCGCGGGGGGAGAGGCAGCAGGGGCTCATCAGATAGAGGCTTCCGAAAACGTCGGCGTGCTTCATCCCGATGCGTGCGGCGCCATATCCTCCCATCGAGTGGCCCACCAGACCGCGCGCCCGCCGGCTGGGAATCGTGCGGTAGTGGCTGTCTATGTACGCGACCACGTCGCGGGCAATGAACCGCTCGAAGTCGCCGGTGGTCTGTGAGCTCGAGTACATCGAGCCGTTGTGCATCGTCTTGGAATCCGGCAGGACCACGATCATCTCCCTCGCTCCCTGCGCGAACGCTCCCTCGATCGTCTGGGGAACGCGAATCTCTCGCGACCACTGCTCCGCACCGATCGAGTAGCCATGGAGGGCATAGACGACGGGGTACCTCCGCTGTGGCTCCTGCGAATAGCTGGGTGGCAGGAAGACCAACACGTCCCGGGTCGGCGAGTTGCCTTCCAGGTTTCCTGCCAGATGTGCCCCGTAGATCTGGATCCGCTCGACCGTCACCGGTTTGGCGCCGGGCACGAGCGGGGGCTTTTCCGTCTCCACCTGTGCAATCGCGGGCGCGGGGAGGCCAGTGGTCAAAGCAATCAACGCGATAACGGTCGCTCGTAGCGTGTCGTGCCTGGTCATGGGTGATCCTCACGGACGCAGGTTCTTGCTCTGGATCGACCACTCCGGATCGTGACAGAGCCCGCAGTCGGTGCCGATGAATGCCTGCGCGGCCTGTGTGTCGCCCTTGAGGTGCCACTTCAGCCAGGCGACCGTGGCCACGCCGTAGGCGCCCCCATGAGGCTGCAGGAAGGTGGCGGGATAGTGGCCGACGTTCTGGTTGGCGAAGAGGATGGGGACGTGGTCGATGCGCTGGAAGTCGTCCAGGCCGTTCTGATAGGCGATGTCTCCAGGCCCGCCCAGGATGTACGCGACCGGTGCGTGCAGCTCGCGCAGCCTGTCCTTGGTCATTGCCGCCATTGCCGATCGTGCGGCCGCGGGCGGTCCGCCACCCGGCGATCCCACATCGCTTCGGGGGGCGGGACGGGGCTCCCGAAAAACCCCGCTGTTGAAGATCATCGTGGTCGTCACTCGCGGATCCTTGGAGACGTCGAGTGCCTGTATGCCTCCGCAGGAATGACCCATCACGGCGATTCGACCCGTATCGATCTTCTGGAAGTACTCGCTTCCGGGATCGTTCGCCTGTGCGATCGCCCAGTCGATTGCATCCAGCAACTGCGAGGACTCCGTCCCCCCTCCCGGGGCTCCACTCCCCATCACCAGCGACTGAGCCGCCGGGCCGATGGCGACGACCAGGAAGCCATGAGACGCGATCTCCGACAGGAAGTTTCTGTACTCGCCCGAGTTGTTGCGGCAGGCGCCGTTTCCCCACGCGACGATGGGGAGCTGACTGCTCTCACCGAAGGGCGAGAGATCCCGCGGGCGATAGATGGTGTGCGTGGGAAGGCTCGTATCACCCGCCAGCACCGCCGGATAGGGGCCGGTGCCACCGTCACCCACCTGAACCATCAAACGCTGAAGCTGTCCGCTCGGCGCATCGAATGAAACCGAGCCCACGAGATCGGCATCACCTACCTGAGCCATCGCGGGACGGATGGCGAGCACCAGCACGGCGGCGGCGATAGCAATTCGTTTCGACATACGCGGGATCCTCAGGCGGGGGGTCGAACGGGTCGAGCAGCGGATGCACCCTCTTTCGTACGGGCCATGTTACCGCTCACATTCGCGTCTCGTCAAGCAGTTCAGGGGGAGGCAGGATGGGCTGGGAAAGCCGGTAGCCAGGAGCCAGAAGGAGAAGCTAGAAGCTAGAGCCTAGAATTCACTGTTGCCGCACCCAAAAGGGAAAGGGGGTCCCATGGTGTGAGAGGGGCGTAGCCAACGATGACTGGCTACCCCCTATCCCGATGTCACCAATGCCCTACCTCTCCGCCAGCTCCTTGAGATTCTGCAGCGCCTTGGACCACAACTGGTGGAACAGCTCAGCGTGCTCGTCGTCGACGTCCATGTCCACCCGAACTTCAGTTGCTCCGTTGCTCTCTTTGAAGGTGTAGTTCTCGAACGCGGGCGCCCACCTTCTGGCCATCTCGCTGGTCGTATCCTCCTTCCCGTCCTGCACGATCCCGATGTGCTCGATGGAGACGAACTCGTAGGGTCTGTTTTCGGCAATCCGGCTCACCATGCCCGCCTCTTTGCCGGTCTCCGGATCCGGGCCGAGAAAGACCATCTTCGATCCCTTGCTCCAGTCACCCTTGTAATACGAGCCGGGACTGAAGGCCTGGGTCCATTCCCTGTAGGATCTGTCGTCGAGCATCGTGTGCCAGACTTTCTGCCTCGGTGCATCGATCTGGACTGAAAGATGTAGCGTTTGCATTTGTCACCTGCGCCGCTGAGGGGAGATGGGGGGCTGAACGTGGTAATCGTCGGGCGTCCGTCGCGGAACCGGAGCGGCCCGCAAGAATAGGTCTCCCACGCCACTCGGCCAAGGTTCGTGGAAGCCATAAGTCAGAAGCCAGCAGCCAGAATCTGCTCCCCCCGGCTCCTGGCTCCTGGCTTCCTCGCGCGGCCGCTTTCACGCCCTTGCCAGAGCCACGTTGGTGCCGAGCTCGTAGCTGAACCCGCTAGCATCCGTGTTGGCGCGGATGAGGTCGGCGCTGTCCGCGACGATGTCGGCGACGACCTGCTTGCGGGCGACCTCGTCGAGGTCGCCGGCACCCGCGCTCATCCCCACCAGAGCCATCGCGTTCATCCGCACGAAGACTGCGCCGTCCGGGAAGCGGATGGTGCGGGTGAGTCGCCTCGAGCGGACGTCGCGGAATCCCCCCTCGCGGAGCGCGGTCTCGACCGGGGCGGGGTCGCTCAGGCTGTGCCGACGATCGTCGATCGGTCCCAGGCGCCGCTCCGCGATCTCCCGCAACTGGCGCAGGACGGGGAACTCCTCGTCGGGCCGCCAGGTGCTGATCCCCACCCGTCCTCCATTCGCCAGCGCGCGTCGCATCTGCCGCGCGGCGGCATGGCGATCCGGGAAGAACTGGAAGCCCTGCTGGCACACGACCACGTCGAACTGCTCGCCGGCACGCAGCGGAAGGTCGCTCGCGCTGCCCTCGCGCCAGTCGATCCCCGGCTCGACTCGGCGCGCGACCGCCAGCATGCCCGGACTTACATCAACCCCGACCACGCTCTCCGTGTCGTCGAGGCGCGCCGCCGCCCCCCTCGCCACGACTCCGGTGCCGCAGGCCACGTCGAGGACGCGATCTCCGGGACGCAGCTCGACGTCGTCCAGCAGCGGATCCACCCACGGACTGAAGAGGGGGCCGACCAGTAGCTGCTCGTACATCTCGGGGATGCTCGCCGGGGAGAAGAGCTGCGTTGTTGCGAGTGTTGCCCGGGGAGGTTGAGGAGTGGACATACGGCCTCCGGTGGTGGGGTGGCGCAAGGAATTCCGGTAGACGGGGCCGTCGATGAGTCTGTAAGCCGGAGAGGGTCGTCTCGGCCCGCTGTGGGCCGAGCGTGCTCGACCAACTTCGCTGCGTGGGACGAATATGAGCCGGTCCTCACGGCGCGCAATGACTTTGCGGAGGGCAGAAGCCTACGCCACCGGTCGGCGTGTGTAGAGCGAGCCGGCATACTACGCACCTGCAAGGACGACTCGCAGGCCTAACGGCGGCTTACTCGTCGACATCGGCACCGCCGACTGCCTCGGGGGATGTTCAGAGGTGCCCCCGCTTCATCTCCTCTACCGCGTATGCCGCCGCCCGCGCAGTGAGCGCCATGTAGGTCAGGCTCGGGTTGACGCAAGAATTGCTGGTCATGCACGATCCGTCGGTGATGAAGAGATTGGGCACGTCGTGCGCCTGGTTGTGCGCGTTCAGCACGGAAGTCCTGGGATCGCGTCCCATTCGAGCCGTGCCCATCTCGTGCACGCTGAACCCGGGCGGGCAGGGGTCGTCGTAGGTAGTCACCTCCCGGCACCCTGCAGCCTCCAGCATTTCCGCCGCCTGATTCTTCAGATCCTGGCGCATTTTCAGCTCGTTCTCTCCCCATGCGCAATGAACGCGCAACAGCGGGATGCCCCACCGATCTGTCCTCTCCGGATCGAGTGAGACGTAGTTCTCGTATCGTGGCAGGCACTCACCGTATCCCTGCAGGTACACGCGCCACGGGCCCGGCTCTCTCAATGCATCCTTGAGAGTGCTCCCTATTCCTTGCATCGACGAACCACGCTGCCAATTGCCGCGACTTGCCCCTCCCTGCAGGCCGTATCCACGCACGTAGTCCACGTCCGCGTCGGGTTCCCTCCCGAGATTGCGGAAGCGAGGAATGTAGGTCTCTGCCGGCCGTCGGCCGTACACGTAGCGGTCCTCGAACCCCGGGAACGTGCCCCGTGCTCCCGCCTTGGAGTGATGGTCCATGAGGAAGTGACCGAGCACGCCGCTGCTGTTGGCCAGCCCATCAGGGAACTCGGGGCTGCGGGAGTTCAGAAGAATCTGTGTAGTTCCAAGGGTCGAAGCACACAGGAAGACCACTCGGGCGTAGTACTCCCGCGTGTCTCCCGTAGTCGCGTCGATTACCCGCACGCCACTGACGCGATTCCGCTGCGCATCGTACAGCACGCTGTGCACGACTGCGTTGCACACCACCGTAAGGCGTCCGGTCCTTGCAGCCGCGGGAAGGGTGGAGCTCAGCGAACTGAAGTAGGCTCCAAACGAGCAGCCGCGCGCGCATTGGTTGCGTGCCTGGCAGGCGCCGCGACCGCCATGCGCGCGTGTCAGGTTGGTCACGCGGCCGATGATCAGGTTCCGGCCCGGATACGCTGCCTCGATGCGAGTCTTCATCTCTCGCTCGACACAGTTCATTTCCCAAGGAGGGAGGAATTCACCGTCCGGAACCTGCGGAAGGCCGTCCCGATTCCCGCTCACCCCGATGAAGCGCTCCACGTGCGAATACCACGGAGCGAGATCGCGGTACCGGATGGGCCAATCCACGCCGTGGCCGTCACGCAGATTGGCTTCGAAATCGAGGTCGCTCCACCGCCAGACGATGCGTCCCCAAAGCAGCGAACGGCCGCCCAGCTGGTAGCCGCGAATCCAGCGGAAGGGCATATCCTCCGGGGTGAGGTAGGGATGCTCCGAATCCTTGACGAAGAAGTGCTTGGTCGCCTCTCCGAACGCGTAGTTGTTGCTCTGGATCGGGTAATCGCGTTGATACTCTTCGCTCCGCGGTTCGCCACGGAGCGCGACCTCCCAGGGATTCAGCCATTCGGTGGGATACTGGCCGTGCTCCACCCACGGCCCGCGCTCCAACACCAGTACCCGCAAGCCTCTCTCGCAGAGCTCCTTGGCCGCCCAGCCCCCGGTGACACCACTGCCGACGACAATGGCGTCGAACCGCGCGCGAGAAGCAGAGAGCCCGCGTGCATCCTGAATCATGACCTTATTTGTGGCTCGATGACGTGGACGTGAATTCGGCATGGGGCTACACCGCCCAGGTTCGCCCGATCGCGGTGCAGCCGTCGTAGCGTCCCGGAAGCGCCAGGTAGCGCAGCTCTCGCGTGGCACCCAGCTCGGAGGTGTAGTAGCCCACCAGGACGAGGCGCTTCAGCGTGCGCCAGAAGGAAGTGGCGCCCCAGGAAGGCGACCTGTCCTCACCCCAGCGCCAGCGAATCGCCTCCGGCGCCGGCGCAGACGAAGGGGAGCTAGCGGGAGGAGAGCTAGCGGCCGGGGAATTCTGCCGAGCATCGGACCGCGGAGGTTCGTGCCGATCGCCGGCGACTCTCGGTCGCTGGTCCGAGCTCGAAGCGGGCTGGAAGGCCTCGTTATCCAAGGCCAGCAGGAGGGCCCGCTGCTGCTCTGACGTACAGTCGAGATAGTCCCGTCCGTGCTCACGCTGCGCCCGTGTGTCCAGGTCCGATAGCCCGGCTATGAACTGGTCTCGCAGCGCCGAATGCAGCGATTCGCGAAAGGCGATCTCGATGAATTCGGGTACGCCCGCTCTTCGGGCGCCTGGGGTGTCCGTGGGTGGGATCAGATGGTCGGCGATGGTTGCGAGCATTTCCCGCTGGCGCGCGGATAGGAGACTCCCGGCTCCCCGGCCTGCAAGCGTCGAAGACCGTTCTTCCGGCTCGCAACCGACCGCCACGCCGCTCAGCGCGGCGAGCGAGGCACCGCCTCCGAGCATCCTCGTGATCTGCGCCAGAGCATGACGCCGGGTGATGGTCTCGCCAGCGGGCACAATGTCTGGGAGCTTCAACTCATTCATGCCCGAAACGGGATGTTCCTGACCAGATTTCGACGTGGTCACTCTGTACTCAACAGGGTGATGAATGCCGATGCCGGCAGTGAAAAACGCACAGTACCTCCACTGACGGGCACTCGGCCCAGCTCCTCCATCCCGCGGGTTTCGTCGGTGACGAACACCCGCATCTCACGAACATCATGCGGTAATCCGGAAAGCGTGGCGGGACGCTCCGCTCCGCGATTGACCACGTGAACGGCGAAGGCGCCTCGCTGCGGATCACCGAGGGCTGCACACCGCAGCTCGTCGTCGCCGCAGGTGATGGGGAGGTGAAAGACCCCCGCGGGGGTGGCCGAGAGCTGTTTCAGGTTCCAGAAGCGCTGGGTCGGCCGCAGAGGTGAGCGATCTCCAAAGATCCCGCCTCCCGCGAGAATGGAAAAATCCGTCGTCAACTGCCATTGCAGGATGGAGAGAGGCTGGGTGATGCTGAGCAGCCGCACGTACAGCTCGATCTCCTCCATGGCGTAGTGCGGCTCATGGAATATGTCGGGGTACGTCCAAGCCCAGGCGTCGGTGCTCGCTTCGGCAATGATCAGCGGCACATCCAACTGCCTGGCGGCGTTCGCCCAGTGGGTGAGCAGCTCCTCCGACCAGCCTCCCCAGGAATGGAACGAAACCGCCCCGACATATGGGTGCACCTCCGGGTCCTGCATTGCCGGCAGGATATAATCCGTACGGTACGTATCCGCGTTGTCGCCCAGCAGGAGCTTGGTCGAGATCCCGCGAGAGCGGAGGTATGAGCCGAAGTCGCGGATCCACTCGGCGTGCTCTTGCGGCGTCTGAAGGACATCGACGCCGCGCTCCGGCTCATTGAAGGAGAAGAATGCCGGCTCGATGCCGTATGTGCTCTTGAGGTAGACCAGATAGTCAGCGATGGACTTCTGGATTGCCTTCATCCGCTCCGGATTGAGCCGACTGTGTCGTGTGGGTCGTCGCGGATTCGGCGTCTCTGGGGGCAGGATCGCCCAGTCCGGTGGGAACCAGATGCTGAGGATCAGGGGGATGTCCCGCTCGTGAAGCGTGCGCGCCATACGGATGGCGCCCTCGACCCGAGGATCGAGCTGTCCGGATTGCGCCGCGCGTAGCGGATCCATGTCCAGCTCTGGATGCCACTGCCGCCAGGGTAGCTCGACCCGACCCCACGCCACGCGCAGATTAGTTAGATTGTATCCGATGACTTCGGGGTCGGTTCGCGGGTGCTGGAGCCGGAAATTGCCCCCGATCCCGTCAAAGCGGCGTCCGGGCCGCGAGGCGTCCAGCGCGAGCTCCACCGCGCTGCGATCGATCTCTCCCGTCACTCGCAGGTCGAGCTCGACCGTGGCGGACTGCCCGCGCTTCGCTGGACCTCTGAGAACAGGTATGTACAGCCAGAGCTCCTCCCTCTCCTCTCCCCGCACGCTGCGAATGATCGCGTCGCCCGCCGCTCGAGCGGCGATCTCCAGTGCTTGCCCCGGAGCTTCCAGGCGGACGCGTTGGGCGGTCCGGCTCACTGAAAAGCCCTCGCTCCCGTCTCGAGTCGCGAGGACGATCCGCTCGTCAGCACCGTCGGAGGAATCGCTCACCTGCGCGAGGCCACCTACATATCCGGCTGCCGTCAGATTGAAGCAGAGTGCACCGGTATGCATTGTGGCGCCGCTGTCGGCCTCGAATGTCACCTGCAGATGCGCGCTGCCCGGTCCGGTGTTGCGCGCGACCTGACGCGCGGCGAGGCCACCCAGCCGAGTCGCGACTACGCGCGCACCCCCGTCCCGGATGAAGCGGGGATCCTGGCGGGATTTGGCGGTGCGTTCCACCTGCTCTCCGCTGCTGTCGAGGACGCACAACGCGCTCTCCACCGGCAGAAGCGCGCCCTCGACGCGAATCCCCGCAATGTTACCCCAGGCCGCGACCTCCACCTGCGCTGAGAGCGCGGTCGAGCTGGCGGCGAGCAACAGCGGGATCAGGGCGGTGCGCGTATGACGGCGTCGCATGGTGGAAGGTGTCGGAGGGTAGAGGGACCGCTTCGTATGTCGACTGCTGCTGTAGCCGGTCGTACCACGTGAACTTGAGCACGGCCGATGCGCCCAGAACGATCGCCAGACTGGCGGCCACGCCGCGGGCGTCCTGCAGCACAGTATAGATTCCGATCGCGACGAGCGCGGTCTGCCAGGCGATACCGATCGCCACGTTCAGCATGTCCCGCGGGAAGTCCCGATTGGGACTCAGACCCGGGTGAATCCGGTCGAGACGAGCACGAACCGGGGCCCAGAATCCCCAGGGGCGTACTTTCAAGTAAAAGTTCTGCAGGACCTGCTCGTCGTCTGGCGGCGTGAGCAGGCTGCCGGCAATGCAGCCGACGAACGAGATGGCCAGAATGGCGGGGAAAGCGTAGATGGCACTGGGAACGGGAAGTAGCGCGGGGACGAGGACGGCCGCCGCGGTTCCGGTTACCATTCCCCAGAGGTAGCCGTAGGCGTTGAATCTCCACCAGTACCATTTCAGCAGGTTGGCCGCCGTATATCCCCCGTACAGGGCGGCCACCAGCCACAACACCACTTCGTGCAGCGTGCCGATGAAGAGCCCGGCCATTGTGCCGAGTACGACGACCCCGAGCGAAGCGATGTAGCTTGCTCGGACGTACGTTCGCTCCGACGAAGCCGGGCGCAGGTAGCGCTTGTAGATGTCGTTGACCAGATAGGCGCTACCCGCATTGACCTTGGCGGAAAAGTTGCCCATGTAGGCGGCGAGCAGCGCCGCGACGAGCAGGCCGAACAGACCGGGAGGGACGAACTCGCGAATGGCAAGCGGCAGAATCAGCTCGAGGTCGACTGTCGCTCCCATGGTGTTGAGGTCCGCGGAGTAATAGGCGAGCACGAGTACGGTGAGCCCTGTCACCAGCAGGTAGCGAGGGACGAAGAGGACGGTACTGACCAGCCCGCTCATCATCCCCGCCTCGCGAGGCGATCGGGTCGCGAGGATGCGTTGCATGTCGTAGTTGGGCGCAGGTCCGGCGAGACTCTGAAGAACGCCCTTGAAGAGCATGAGCATGAAGAAGATGCCGAACATGCTCCATCCGTCCTCCACGATCCGGTGGTTTGCCGCCTCCACCGTCGTCCAGTCCAGGTCGAGCCGCCAGCCGAAGGAGGGCTCGCGCCACCCGCTGGGAACGATGCGATCCAGTGCGTCCGGTGATACCGCGCGAGCGGCCAGGATTGCCACGCACACGCACGCGACGACCATCACGCCGAACTGGAAGATTTCGGTGGCCACGGCGCTCACCATTCCCCCGCGCACGACGTACAGGGTGGTAAGGGCGGTGACCGCAACGCCGTAGATGACGATGTTGTGATGTGGATCGGCCGACAGCTGCCAGGGCAGCAAGGCAGCCGCGAACTTGCCGATGCCCACGAAGGAGTAGGCGAGGAAGCCGACGACGCTCAGCAGAGCGAAGCCCACGACGCTCAGATGGGCCAGGCGGGCACCTCGGGTGTCGCCGAAGCGGAAACGGATCCACTCCGCCCCGGTCATGACGCCGCTGCGACGCAGCCAGGCCGAGAGGTACATCATCAGGAACACCTGGTTGAAGACCGGCCACAACCAGGGGATCCACACGCTCTTCATGCCGTAGACGAAGAGCAGGTACATCAGCCACATGGTCCCGCTCACGTCGAACATCCCGGCGGCGTTCGAGAGCCCGAGCAGGTACCACGGGAGCCGATTGCCAGCGAGGAAGTAGCCGCGGAGGCTACCCGCCGCCCATCGAGCCGCCCAGAACCCGACGCCCAGGGTGGCGAGCACGTAGACGACGATGACCAGCAAATCGGTGGGGTGTAGCATGAGGGCTTTCTCGGCTGGCGCTTCCTCGGCAGACCAAACTAGCCCGTCAATCAGATTCGTCAAGTTGATTTAATTCCTCTTCCGACGTACGTTGTAGGAGAACTCGGGTCGCGGCGCTGTCCCGCGGCTCCGACCCTCGAACGCGGTCGCGCATGCTCACCGGTACCAACCTCACGCACGCGAAGCAGTACAACCTGCGCATCGTCCACGAGGCGATTCGCAAGTACGGCCCGGTCTCGCGGACGGAGATCGCGCGTCGAACCGAGCTCTCGGTCCAGACGGTGTCGAACCTCGCCAAGGAGTTGCTGGACGCGGGGCTCATCCTGGAGACGGAGCGGCGGCAGTCGGGCCGCGGGGCGCCGTCGATCGGTCTGGTGCTGAATCCCGAGGGAGCCTTCTCCATCGGGCTCGATCTGAACCGCGATCATCTCACCGGGGTTCTGGTGGATCTGGCGGGTGTCGTCCGACAGCGAGTGGTTCTCGAAGTGGACTTTCCGCCGCCGGACGAGGCGCTCGAGCTGCTGACCTCTACCACCGAGGCGCTCATCGAGCGGGAGAGCCTGCCGCGCGAGCGGGTCTGGGGGGTCGGCGTCGGTATCCCCGGGCCCATGCACCCCGCACCCGACGGTCACGGCTACATTGTCAATCCGAAGGCCTTTCCCGGGTGGCACAACGTGCCGCTGGCCACGCGGCTTCGCGAGCGTCTCGAGATCCCCGTTTATCTGGAGAACAATGCCACGGCGGCGGCGATCGGGGAGCGCTGGTACGGGGCGGGGCAGCACATCTCGACCTTCTTCTTCTTCCACTTCGGCAGCGGCCTGGGCGGGGGTCTGGTGATTCAGGGTCAGCCCTTTCGCGGAAGCTCAGGCAACGCGGGCGAGATCGGGTACATCCCCACGGTCCTGTCGAGCGTTCCGGGCGCCCACGGAGACAGCCTCCACGTCGGTCAGCATTTCAGCCTGCCGCGTCTCTACGCCGCCCTCCGCGCGGAGGGGTTCGAGGCTCGCTCGCCAGACGATCTGGCGCGACTCCTGGGCGAAGGGAACCGACGCATGCGCGATTGGATGGACACAGCCGGAGACTATCTCACCTCCCTCGTCCTGGCTGTGGAGTACATGTTCGATCCCGACGCCATCTTCCTCGGCGGGCGCTTTCCCACGCTTCTGCTGCACGGATTGATGGAGCGGGTGACGCGCCACCTACCCGTCCGGCGAATCGTCGAGAAGCAGACCTCGCCCCGGCTGCTGCTCGCAACCGCCGGCATGGATGCGGCCGCCCTGGGCGTTGCAACCCTACCGATACACGCCTCCTTCGCGCCAGCTCTGAACGTCCTGCTCAAGCAGGCCAAGCGCCGCGAGGGCGCCAGTCTGCTCTCCCACGGGCTCGGGGGTCCTTGACTGAAACCCTCCACCTCCTCGTCCTCCCCTCGCGGCAGTAAATCAATCAACTTGACGAAATAACTGTAGCTGATAAATTGGCTACCCGCGGCGGCCCACCGCCGCTCGCTCATCGCACGTCCGCGCCGATCCTCGCCTGCTCGCTTACGTCTAGCACCCTTCGGCGAGAAGCTTCCGATCACCAGGAGGAAACACGCAATGAGACCTGTACTGCTCGTCAGGGTACTGCTCGCGGTGCCGCTCGCGCTGGGCGCGCTCGCCTTTACACCGCCGCTACATGCCCAGGAGAGCGGACGCATTTCCGGGACTGTGGTGGGTGAAGCCGGGCAGCCACTTCCCGGCGCGAGCGTAACGATTGCGGGCACCCAACTCGGCACGGTCGCCGGCGCCGACGGGTCCTTCCAGCTCTCCTCGGTGCCTGCGGGGACGCACACCGTTCGCGCGAGCCTCATCGGATACGCGGCGCGGGACACGTCGATCGCCCTCGCCGGCGGGCAGTCCGCGGTGCTGACCTTCCGGCTCGCTCCAGCCGCGGTGGAGCTGGAGGGTGTCGTTGCGGTGGGGTATGGGCAGCAGCAGCGCCGAGACGTGACCGGGGCGGTCGCGTCGGTCGCCAGCGAACGCGTGGAGAGGGCGCCGACTGTAAGCGTCGTTCAGGCGCTTCAGGGCGCCGCCCCGGGAGTCTCCGTGCAGGTTTCGGGTGGCGGAGCAGAGGCATCGACCAATCTCCAGATCCGCGGCCAGAATTCTCTCTCCGCGGACAACGACCCGCTGATCGTGGTCGACGGAATCCCGTTCCCCGGCACCCTCACCGAGCTGAACCAGTCCGACATCGAGTCGATCAGCATTCTCAAGGATGCCTCGTCGGCGGCGATCTATGGAGCACGCGGCGCCAATGGAGTCATCCTGATCACAACCAGAAAGGGAGTACAGACGGAGCGTCCCCGCTTTACCTACAACGGGTATGTGGGAGTCCAGACATTCGCGGACAAGCCGGAGCTGCTGACGGCCGAAGAGTACATTCCCTTCAAGTGTACTCGCCGCAATGGAGGCGAGCCCGTGCTCACCAACGGCGCCTTCGACGTCGACCGCTGCCGTGAGCTGAACTACATCACGCAGAGCGAGCTGGACAACTACAAGGCGGGTATTTCCACCGACTGGATCGATGTCGCCACACGGACCGGCGTCCAACAACAGCACAACCTGGCGATGTCCGGGGGGGCGGGCGGCACGCGATACTATCTCTCCGGAACCGCGCTGGACGTGGCCGGGATCGCGAGGAATGACGACTTCAACCGCTACACGGTTCGCCTGAACCTGGACCAGGAGGTGCGATCCTGGCTCGACATCGGGACAAGCACTCAGTACGCCTGGACAGACCGAAGCGGCATCCCCGTAACCTGGCTGGCGTCCAGCGACCAGGGCGCCTTCCTGATGAACCCTCTGGCGCTCCCCTACAACGAGGATGGGACCCAACGGATCCATCCCTGGCCGGAGGACACGTTCTGGGGCAACCCTCTGCAAGGATACCTCGCCTCCAACCACGACGTCGCCCGGCGTCTCTTTTCGAGCAACTACGCCGAGGTTCAGCTCCCCGTTCCTGGCCTGCGCTACCGGCTGAATACCGGCCTGACCACCGTCAGTCGCGAGATCGAGACGTACTGGCCGAGAAACACGGCGAACGGACTTCCTCGCGGAAACGCCTCCACCAACGATCAGTCCGCCGTGGACTGGACGGTGGAGAATCTGCTGCTCTACAGCCAGAACTTCGGCGCGCACAGCCTGGATTTCACCGGCGTGTTCAGCGCCGAGCGCAACACCTCCAAGTCGCGCTCCGTCAACTCTTCCGACTTCCCCAGCGACGCGCTGACTTACTGGCAGGGTAATGTCGCGCAGATCGCCGTGCCCGGCTACGGCTATACGCAGACGGGAATCCTGTCGTACATGGGCCGCATCAACTACGGGTATGACGGTCGGTACCTTCTGACTCTCACTGCCCGGCGCGACGGTGCTTCGGTTTTCGGTGAGAACTACAAGTGGGGGACATTCCCTTCCATTGCGGCCGCATGGAATGTCTCGGAGGAGGGCTTCTGGCCTCTTTCCGGTACAGTCGACTTCCTGAAGCTGCGTCTCTCGTACGGCAAGAACGGCAACCAGGCCATTGATCCCTACCGCACGCTCTCGGTCGTCCGTCCCCAATCGTACGTGCGGGGGAGCACTACGCTCACCGGCTTCATCTTCGGGATCAACGCGGACGGCAACGCCGGCTCATCCGAGCTGGGGAACCCCGACCTCCGCTGGGAGACCAGCACCTCGCTGAACTTTGGTGTCGATTTCGGACTTTTCGATAACCGGATCAGCGGCAGCGTAGACCTCTACGATGCCCGCACCACCGACCTGCTGCTGAATCGCACGATCGCCGGCACGCACGCCGTCCGCTCGGTCGCCGCCAACCTTGGTAAGCTGCGCAACCGCGGCGTCGAGCTCCAACTGACGTCGATCAACGTCGACCGGGGTCTCCTCCGCTGGGAGAGCCAGTTCAATCTCGCTGCCAATCGGAACAAGATCGTCGAGCTGTACGGCGATGGTCGCGACGACCTGGCCAATGGCTGGTTCATCGGCCATCCCATCGCCACGAATTACGGGTACCGCAACCTCGGCGTATGGCAGATCGGTGAAGCACAGACCTGCGGGTTGAAGAACCCGGAGACTGCCTGCCGGCCCGGGAACGTCAAGATCCTCGATGTGAACGGCGACTCGATCGTCAACGCCAGTGACCGGATCATTCTCTCCGATCGGGAGCCTGATTTCACGTTCGGACTGACCAATTCGCTCACCTACGGAAACGCCTCGCTCAGCTTCTTCCTGTATGGGTTGACCGGCGTCGAGCGGCACAACGAATTCCTCCACCTCGACTATACGGCCTATAACAGCACGCGCCGCAATGTGCCTCGCGCGGCGGCTCGACAGGTGTGGACGCCCGAAAAGGGAGGCAACAAGCTGCCCGCCAACCGGGAGAACACCAATCCCCACAACGCCCCATTCCTTCAGGATGCCAGCTTCCTTCGCCTGAAGGAGGTGACGCTCTCCTATCGACTGCCGCTGTCGCTCACCCAGCGTCTGGGCATCGACGATCTGCGGCTCTATGGGACGGCTACCAATCTGTGGACGCTCACGGAGTGGGAGGGGCTGGATCCAGAGTTCTCCGGTCAGTTCGCTACACCGCTCGAGCGGACTCTGCTCGTTGGTCTCGATGTCGGCTTCTGAACCCGAACTGACCCTGAAGTCCATCCTTAGAGTCGATACCATGTTGAGCATATCTGCGAAGAAGAGCTTGCGAGGGATCCTTGTCGTCGTGCTGGCGTGCGCTGGGATCGAGGGGTGCGACACCATTCTCGAGCAGGAAGCCCCGCACCGGATGACGATTGACAACCTCTATGCAGACGAGTCCGGATTCGAGCTGGCGCTGAACGGTCTCTATTCGACCGCCCGCCTGTGGGCGGTGGGGGTAGGCGGTGGCGGCTTCAACGAGGTTCGCAGCCATCTGATGACGGGGGGCACTGACGCGGTCTTCGGGATGTTCGACAACGACGATTTCGCGCGTCTCACCAACGAATGGGGAGCCAACAATTCTTCAACCCTGGGTCATTTCCACACGGTGTGGACCTGGCTATACCAGATGGTCAACGCCGCCAACCAGATCGTGGGAAGGATCGATGACGTTCGCTGGTCCTCCGAGGCAGAGCGAAATCGGACCCTGGCGGAAGCTCGCTTTCTGCGCGCCTGGGCCTACCGGCATCTGACCTACCTCTGGGGGGACGTGCCGCTGGTGCTCGAGGAGATCGCCGGGGTCAAGACGGATTGGGAGCGCACGCCGAAGGAGCAGATATTCGACCAGATCGAGCAGGATCTCCTCTTTGCCGCGGAGCATCTGGAGATGGCGCCGGCGAACGATGGCAAGGTGAGTCGCGCCGTCGCTCTCCACTTTCTCGCCGAACACTACCTGCGCACCCGCAACTATGCCGCCGCGGAGCAAGCTGCGGCGGAGGTGATCAACTCGGGAGAGTACCAATTGATCACCTCACGCTACGGAGTTCGTAGCGAGGAGCCAGGAGTCCCCTTCGCCGACATGTTCATCGACGGCAATGTGTTGCGCAGCCAGGGCAATGCCGAGGTCCTGTGGGCCTTCGAGTTCGAGAAGAATGTGGTGGGCGGCGGTGCTCACTACATGCGGCGCGCCTGGGTGCCGCAGTATCACCTGCTCTCCTATATGGCCAATCCGAGCGTGGAAGGCGGAGGGCGCGGACAGGGGCGGATGGGGCCGACGAACTGGGCTCTGACGCTTTATGAACCGCAGGACGAACGCTTTGACGCCTCAGTCGTGAGAAAGGGATACATTGCGCTCACGGGTCCGGAGGCCGGCAACTTCGTGCTTTCAGCGTTCACTCCCTACGACTCGGTCAACAACCGGATCCGACCGGATTCGATCAACCGCCCCGATCACTGGAGCATCCGCAAATGGGACTATGCGGACCCGGAGAACATCACCGATGGAGCCAGCTACGGTGATGTCGTCTACATTCGACTGGCTGATACATACCTGCTGCTCGCCGAGGCCCAGCTGAAGCAGGGCAAGCTGGCGGAGGCGGCGGCGACGATCAATGTGGTGAGGGCGCGCGCCAAGGCCTCGCCGATCACCGCTGCGGACGTGGATCTCGACTTCCTGCTCGAGGAACGCGTGCGCGAGCTGCTGGGTGAGGAGGAGCGCAGGTATACGCTTCTCCGACAGGGCGGCCAGGTGCTCATCGATCGAGTCACCCGATACAACAACGTTGCGGGGCCCAAATTCGCGGCCAGGGACACGATCTATCCGATTCCGCAGTCAGTGATCGACTCCAACAGCATTCCGATGGCTCAGAACCCCGGCTACTGAGTGTCCTGATGAGCGTGGCTGTAGTCATGGCAAGGTCCGAGACTGATCCTGTCTCCGCAGGGGTCTGAAAGCCGGCGCGGGCATCATGGCGGGGGCTGAAAATCCGGGGGCTGCGCATGTGCCAGGCGCAGCCCCCGGGTTCTTGGATGGTCATGACCTTCGTGATCTCGGCTTGCGGAGCTGCATCCGCATCCTAGGAAATTCGCACGGGAGCACGGAAATTCGTTCCGCGCTGCGTGACTCCGTCCGGAAAGGGTGGTGGGTTGCTCCAGCGCCAGAGGCAGTTCAGAGGGCGCCGGGCGCAGAAGCGGACCTCGGCGCGCCCGGCGCGGAAGTCAGCCCGATCTTCTTCCCGCGCCTCGTTGCATCCACCGACCATGCCCCCGCGCCGAAGGTGGCGAGCACCAGGCACCCCCCGAGGATCATCAGGTTGGCATCCCAGCCGGGTGCCTGGGGCCCCGTGAAGAAGGGCACGCCCATCAGGAAGTGCGACACCGGCATGGAGCCGATCATG
This sequence comes from Longimicrobiaceae bacterium, assembly GCA_036375715.1. Classification (NCBI taxonomy): domain Bacteria; kingdom Pseudomonadati; phylum Gemmatimonadota; class Longimicrobiia; order Longimicrobiales; family Longimicrobiaceae; species Longimicrobiaceae bacterium. The sequence continues at coordinate 45,813 of DASVBS010000069.1, forward strand.
ACGATGGAGAGGCAGGCGCCGGCCGTGCGCGTGAGGAACCCCACCAAGACCGCGACGGCGCCGATCGGCTCGGCGATGGAGAGGAAGAGCATCATATAGTGTAGCCACACGGGAAATCCTTCCATCGGCTCGATCGACCAGAGGAACCACTTCGCCAGTCCGGCGTGGAGGAAGGTGATCGCCACGATGACACGCAGGGCGAGCAGGGCTGCATTCTGAGGCGTGCTGTACGTTCGCATGGTCGAGGTTTCGTTGTCTGTCAGTCGGCGTCGAGGAAATCGTTCACCAGGGGAACGATCACGTCTGCTCTGTCCCGCAGCGTGACGTGCGTCGTGTTGGGGAGGACGGCCAGCCTCGATTTCGAGCGTGGCCGCATGTCGCCGAAGATCTCGTCTCCCTTCAGGCGGAACATCTCGGCGATGTGGTCCAGACGAACGCCGTCGGCGTCCCCGTGGATGAAGAAGAACGGCGCCGCGGTGGCCCTCAGGTTCTCCGCGCCCAGGTCGTAGGGCTGGATGTCCATGGCCATCAAGCGCTTCACGAAGGTGGGGAAAGAGTCGGGCGTCGGGCTGAGCCTCCTGTACTCAGCCTCCAGGGGGGTGCCGCTCAGGGCCTCAGCGGTGATCTGCGGAAAGGCGTCCTGCGCCTCCTGGACCCACCCGTCGTGCCGGAAGACGGCCGAAAGACTGACCACCTTACGCACCTTGTCCGGATGGCGGATGGCGAACTGTATGGCGACGGTGCCGCCCAGGCTGTATCCGAGCACGTCGGCCCGCGGAATCTCGAGGTGGTCGAGCAGGGCGGCCACATCGTCGGCGAGGTTCTCGTAGGAGAAGGGGCGGTCGATGTCGGCTGTCCTACCGTGTCCCTGCAGCTCGACCGCGATCACCCGGCGCCGTTTCGCGAGCTGGTCGATCCAGTCTCCCCAGTTGCTCGGGATCGTCATGAACGAGCCGTGCAGCAGCACCAGCGGTTCGCCGCTGCCGCTGCCGTGGATCTCGTAGTACATGCGCAGGTCGTTCACCGGCGCGTAACCGGTGATGGGCTCCTGCCCGCTGGCGGACTCGGGGGTCGATAGTAGGGCGGTCACGAGCGAGGCGGCAGCAGCGATCGGGGCTGCCGGTGGGATCCGCTGGACGATCTGCATGCGCCGACTCTCCTGGGACGGGATGGATGCTGTGCTCACCCTCTACGTCGAACCAGGACAGCAGAATCGACAACGGGTCGCGCGTGCACCGCCTGACCGTGGGGGGACTGCCTGGCAGTCGGGTACTGCCTGGCCGATGAGCACGACCTGGCGGACGCGAACGTCGCGAGGACTCCTCTGGACTGCCGTGGCCGAATATCGTGCCGGCTACGAGTGGTCCTGTCGCGCCGGAAGGCGTGGATTGCGGGCTATGGCCGGATTCCGACGACCGGTTCCGTCGTTACTCAACCGTATGCGCCAGGGTCGGGCCCGTCCGGGTCGACGGACAGCAGTAAAGTTGCTAGTTTGCAGAAGTTAACCGCGCTACCCCCTCGGCGACAGCGGCCCGCAGGCGGCTCGCTGGTCGCCCCATCCTTTCTGGTCACCCATGCTGCAGGCTGTAGAGAAGATCATCCGCTGGCTTCCGGGTCCCCTCCTGATCGCGGCGATCCTCACCTTCATCTACACCATGTCTTCGCCTCCCGAGGTGGAGTTGCCCCCGGAGACATCAGGCGACGAGCTGGCGGGTTGGTGGGCGTGGGTGGAATCGAAGCGGGGCGACGAGGTGGTACGCCCCCAGACCCCTGATGACAGCCTGATCATCGTGATCGGGGCGTATGGCAGCTATCTCGAGCGCCGGGCAGACTCTGAGCTGCGCACCGGCTACGGATTCGCGCGGGGCGAGATGAGTGGGTTCGCGGATTCCTTGTTCACCGTGCTGGTGTTCGACAGCAGCACCTTCTTCCCTCGCACCGACGGTCTCTACGGCGCGGCCATACGGAGAATGACGGGCGATTCCTTGATCTTCTCCGGCATTGGCGACAACGCGACCCTGTACAAGTTCGTTCGCTTCACCCGCTCGGGTCTGGCAGTCCCCTCGCCTGCGTCTGCTTCCGCATCCGCTTCTCCCCAGGAGCAGTGAGCAATCGGGTGCAGGTGGCCCCCTTGCGGCCTCCTGTTTGCCTGGTATCAACCGTTTATGTGCCCTGCCAGGCCAATCCCCTCCCGTTCCCTTGCGGTGATGCTCGTCTGGAGCCAGAGGAGCCAGCAGGCCACGATCAGTACCGCCGTCCCCTGGTGAGCGACCCCGAGGGCGACAGGCACCCGCTGCAGGAGCGTTGCGACTCCCAACCCGTACTGCACCGTCACCAGGGCCGCGAAGATTCCACTGCTCCTCGCTCGATGGCGGGCGAACACGGCCAGCGAAGCCACCAGCAGGAGCGTGCCGAGAAGGCGGTGCACCCACTGCACCGTGGCGGGATTCTCCAGCAGGTTCAGGGCGCGCGGGCGCATCTGCCACGCCCCGGGTGGGATCAGCCCGTCACCCATCCGCGGGAAGGAATTGAAGATGAGCCCGGCATCGAGCCCCGCCACCAGGGCCCCCCAGAGGACCTGCAGGATCAGCAGGCCGCCTAGCAGCCAGAGGGCCGCGCGGGACGATCCGCGCAAGGGACGGGCACCTAACGACCGCAGCCTGTCGGGCCCGAGCGCGCGGGCGAGCCAGACGCAGGAGCCAAGAATGGTAAGGGCGATGGCGAAGTGTGCGGCGAGACGGTAGTGGCTAACCCGGGGATCGTCTACCAGGCCGCTGCTCACCATGAACCACCCCATGAAGCCCTGCAGCGCCCCGAGCCCGAAGAGCAGTGACACGCGCAGGAAGAGAGGTCGGGTGAGATAACGGCGCCAGGAGAAGAAAACGAGGGGAATCAGGAAGGCTACCCCGACGAGTCGTGCCAGCAGCCGGTGAGTGTACTCCCAGAAGTAGATGAACCGGAACTCGCCGAGGGTCATCCCCTGGCGGAGCTTCTGATACTCTGGAAACTGCTGATACCGTCGGAAGGCCTCGCTCCAGTCTGGATCGCTGAGCGGAGGGATCACCCCCACGATGGGGTCCCAGTCCACGATGGAGAGACCCGACTGGGTGAGACGGGTCACGCCCCCCACCACGATGATCAGGAAGGTCAGGCACGCCCCGCTCCAGAGCCAGACGCGCAGGTGTCGACGCCGGTCTTCCGGAATCGCCAGCGCCCAGTGGGCCGCCTCGACGCCCTCGCCCGCGGGGAGACTGGCGAGCTCATCCGCCACAGTCTGCGCTTTCGCTTCCCCCGACCGGGGATTCGCCCTGGAATCCCTCATCGGCGTGCGCCCTCCGCCGGGTTGCGGCGGCCATCCTCGCCACCGCCATCCTGCTCGTCATCCTCATCCCGATCGCGATCGTACCGGGCGCCATCATCCCGACCAGCATCGCCTCGCTCGGCATCACCGCCGTCGGTATCGGCCCCGTCGGTAGCGCCCCGGACTCCGGCGTCTCGGGCTCTATCGTCCCGGCCTCCATTGTCTCGGCCTTCATCGTCTCGGCGGCCATCATCCCGGTCGTCGGCTTCCTCGCTGCGGGGGAGGCGCGCCACCAGCTCACGAGCATCCGCATCGTAAGTGACGAGCACGACCTCCCCCGGGCGCAGCTCCACCGACCGGGTGAGCCCGAGGCTCGCTCGCTCGCACGACGTGCAGCCGCGTTCATCCGGCCTCGCCTCGCGTGAGCATAGCGTCCGCCTGATCCTGACCCTCCGGGTCCCACTCGCAGAGCTCCGCCAGATCGATCGCTGCGGGCTCCTCCGCCGCCTCCGGGCCGCGGAGCTTAGCGCGGAAGGTGGCGAGCTCCGCCACGACGGGCCTTCGTTCGCCCTCGGACGCGTAGGTGAGATGCACCCGGTCGCGGTCAACCCGCTCCTGCAGCTCCGCCTCCCGTCCATGGAACATACGCTCCACCTGGCGCCTTCGCGATGCCAGCAGTCACGCTCCGGACAGGCGACCACCATGACCCCCGCCGCACCGGCCCGCAGGTAGGACCTCGATAACGGAGGTATGCAGGCTGCCCTCCTGGACCGGAGCGGCAGAGCGAGGTACCGCGCCAGCGGCGACGTCGACACCCTGGTCCGGCTCGTCCAGGCTCTCGAGTAGAACGGGGAGCTCGAGCCGCGGGGTTTCCTGGCGGGCCCGGGTCGGGGATGCGATGATACAAGCGCGCCCGGCCTGACCGCCGGTCGGGAGGGTTGGAAAGGGTCTCCGTGAAATCGGACTCGAGAGCGACATACCATGATCGAACAGAGCACACGTTACGGCATCTCCACCACTGTGGGCCTGGAGTATGGCCAGGCAGTGGAGCGCACCAGGCAAGAGCTGGCAAAGGAGGGCTTCGGGATTCTCTCCGAAATCGACGTGGCGGAGACCTTGAAGCAGAAGTTGGAGGTCGACTTCCGGCCATACGTCATCCTGGGCGCATGCAACCCGCCGCTCGCGCACCGGGTGCTCACTGCCGAGCGGGATCTCGGGCTGCTCCTGCCGTGCAACGTGGTCGTGTACGCGGCCGACGAGCCGGGGCGGAGCGTGGTCGCGGCCATGGATCCGGAAGCGGCGCTCGAGCTGACCGACAACCCGCAGGTGCGTGAAGTGGCGAGGGAGGTGAGGGCGCGCCTGGAGCGCGTCCTGAGCCGGGTGTCGGAGCAGCCGGAGACCGGGTCAGGAGCGTAGTGGGGAGCTGCGATCCAAGGCAATTTCCTGCAGAATCCTCTTGGTGACGGACCTCCGCCGCCATGGCCCCGCTACGGCCGGCGCGTCCGCGGGCACACCTTCCACTTGCACTCGCCGGGCTGGGGAAGCACTCTCTTCCGAATCGAGCGCCACGGGCAGGCGGCGCTCCCCTCCATCCCCGATTCGGAACCAGCCCTGGACGTGAGGTGAGATGACGCCTCTCCCCACCGACCGCGTGACCCGGCGGAGCTTCGTCGCCGCGGCAGCGGCCTCCGTCGCTACAGCGGTCTCCCCGCTCTCAGCGTCGAGCTACGCGCGCATTCTCGGCGCCAACGATCGGCTGCGCCTGGCCCTCATCGGCGCGGGCGGGCGTGGACGCTACGTGATGGAACTCCTGCAGGGGTCCGACGTCGAGGTCGTGGCGCTCTGCGACGTCTTCGCCTCTGCCCTGGAGGAGGCAAGAGCGCGGGTGAACGGGCCCGCTCCACGACTCCTGGATGACTACCGCGCGGTCCTGGATGCGCCGGACGTGGACGCGGTGGTGATCGCCACGCCCGATCACTGGCACGCGCCGATGACCGTGGACGCCTGCCGCGCGGGTAAGGACGTGTATCTCGAGAAGCCGCTCGCACACACCATCGAGGAGGGACGGTTGATCGTCCAGGCGGTCCGGGAATCCGGGCGGATCGTGCAGGTCGGCCTGCAACAGCGGAGCGGTGCCCACTACCAGGAGGCGAAGGAGCGCTACTTCGACACCGGGCGCATCGGGAGGCTGGGATACGTGCGCACGTGGTGGCACGGACAGAATCCGCGGGAGCTCGACCCGGCGCTGGAGAGACGCCCGGAGGGTCTGGACTGGGAACGCTTCGTCGGTCCCGCCCCGCCGCGGCCCTTCGACCCTCGTCAGTTCTACCACTGGCGCAACTACGCCGACTTCGGCGAGGGGCAGGTGGGCGACCTGTTCACGCACTGGGTCGATGTCGCGCAGTGGTTCACGGGCGATGGGTTGCTGGAGGAGGCGTCGGCGATCGGCGGCATCTACCATTTCCGCGATGGGCGGGACTGGCCTGACACGGTGAGCGTGCTGGTGAAGTATCCCACCGGGTGGACCTGCTCCTTCGAGGCTTCTCTGGCTCCGGGGGCGCGCGGGTACGGGGTCGAGTTCATGGGCACCGAGGGGACCCTCTACATCGACCGCAACCGCTATCGCTTCACGCCGAATTCGGGGGAGGTGGAGACCGGCGGCCTGGATCACGACATCACCCGCGACCACGCACGGAACTTCGTGACCTGCGTGCGCGACCGACGGCAACCGAACGCGCCCGTGCTCTCCTCCCATCGCTCCACCCTCATCTCGCACCTGGCCAATCTGGCCTATCTGCAGGGGGAGGCCGCTCGGCCCGATCTGGAAGCCGAGCGCGCGCTCGCGGCCGATTCCACCGGAGCATGAGCCGGTTCGGCCCCGATCCGCGCGCCTTCTTCGACGGCGTCTACCGGGAGGTGGCGCCCTGGGATATCGGGGGGCCGCAACCGGATATGGTCGAGCTGTTGGCCGCCCTTCCGCCCAGCAGCCCGGTGCTGGACGTGGGGTGTGGATCGGGCGACCTTGCCATCCATATCGCGAAGTCCGGTGTGGCCGTGCTCGGTATCGACTTCGTAGAGGCCGCGATCGAGCTGGCGCGGGCCAAGGCCGCCGCCCTCACTCCGGAGGTGGCGGCCCGGTTGGAGTTCCGGGTGGCCGATGCCTTCCGATTGCGGGATCTACAGCGGGAGTTCGGTGCCGTCGTGGATTCGGGCTTTCTCCACCTCCTCACTCCCGAAGAGGGAGACCGGTTCCTGGAGGAGGCCGCCCGAGTCCTCCGCTCCGGCGGGCGCTACTACCTTCAGGAGTTTGCCACGGAGTTCGACGTCCCGAACACCCCGCGGGCCATCTCCGAGCAGGAGGTGAGGGAGCGCTTCACGCCGGTCCGGGGGTGGCGCATTCTCGCCGTGCGACCGGGGGAGTTCCAGAGCCGGATCGCGCCGGTTCCGGCGATCGTGGCCTGCGCGGAGCGACTGCCCGCGGCGAGCGACTGACCTGTCCGGGATCATCTGCGGGCGAGCCGCCTGTTCGCGCAGTGAAGCCCGCGCGGGCGCAGAGGTCGCCCCCCAATGACGAAGCGACCTGATTCGGGATCCGAATCATGCTGGATCCGTTTGATACGGGACCCGGCTCGATCCCCGCATCGATGGACGGTTTTCGCGCGCGACTCCTGAACCGGATCGACAGGAGGCAAACATGCTTCTTCGGTGGTGGCTGGCGGCATTCCATCTCCTTGCGCTCGGCATCGGCTTGGGTGCGGTGGCTGCCCGGTCTCGCGCCCTCCGGGCGCCGATGGAAGAGTCCCGGCTCCGCAGCGCCTTCCTCGCGGATTCCCTCTGGGGCCTTGCGGGCTTCCTATGGATCGCTACCGGCCTGTGGCGCGCCTTCGGGGGCGTGGAGAAGGGTACCGCCTACTACCTGGCCAGCACCGCCTTCTGGATCAAGATGGGGCTGCTGGCGGTGTTGCTCATTCTGGAGATCGTGGCCGTGGGCACCCTCATGCGCTGGCGCCGGGAGCACGCGCAGGGCAGGGTGCCGAATCTCGAGGCCGCGCCTTTGCTCGCCCGCATCAGCGCGGTGCAGGTGGTGATCGTGGTGGCGATGGTCTTCGCCGCGACGGCAATGGCCCGGGGGATCGGCTCCTGATCCCCTTCGCCGACACCCTCCCCTTCATCCTGGATCCCTTCGACGGGAGGTCACATGTTCACTCGCTCGCTGCAGGTCGTCATCCCGGCCACGCTGCTCGTGGCCTCCCCCCTGGCGGCGCAATATCAACGTACCGTCGGAGATACCCTGCACTACGAGGAGCAGACCCACTCGACCATCGACATGGAGACGCCGGGCGGGCCCATGACGCTGCGGAGCAGCCACCAGGCCACGATCGCCGTCGCCTTTGGCCCGGGGGATACGGCGACGGGTTGGTACGAGGCGCTGCGGCTGGAGCAGGAAACCCCCGGTGGACCGCAGCAGCCCTCCACGGACGCACTGCTCGATCAGCCGTTCGAGCTGAGCTTTGACGATCGCGGGCGAGTCTCGACCCGCTCAGCACCCGATATCCCGCCGGAGATCCGCTCCATGGGCGATCTTGGCCGCCAGTTCGACGACTTCTTCATCTCGCTGCCAGAGGACATCCTGGCCGTCGGCATCGAGTGGTCCGACACGATCGTGGGGGCGGCGCAGGGCGGGGGCCCCGGCACCATCCAGAGCCGCCGGGTGCGCAGCTACCGGGTCGAACGCGACACGGTGGTGGGCGGGGTCCGGGGGATTGTAATTCGGGTTGATCAGACCATTGGAGTCCAGGCATCCGGGCCAACGCCGGGGCAGGACTTCACCGCGGAGACCGACCTTCGCGGGACGGAGAGCGGGATCGCCGTATTCCTGCCGGCCGAAGGAGTGCTGTACGCGCGCCGGCGTTCCGGTCGTCTGGACGGGATGACCCTGGTGACCGGAGCGGGCGGTGAGTTCCAGATCCCTCAGGCCATCCAGTACGAGAGCAGCTTGACACTGCGCCGGTGAGGGGCCGAGTCGTCCACCTCGCCGGCGGCTCGAGCGGCTTTCGCTGAAGAGAGGCGATCGCCGCCAGGCGAAGAGGGGCGACCGCCATCAGGTGAAGGCGGGCGGGCGCCTTCGATTGAACCCGGGCGGTCAGTCCTCCGCTGTAACGAGATCATCACCCCTCACCGGCTGCTCCTGTGCTGACCGGTACCAGCTCCAGCAGGTCGAGCACGCTCTCGAAATGCGGCCACGGCTGGACCAGTCGCCAGCGTTCCGGGGCGAACCGCTCCATCACCCCCACCACGTCTCGCTCTGGATCGGTGCCGTAGGCCGGTCCCGGACCCTCGCCGGATCCCATCGTCACCGTGCCGAGGAACATCAGGCGACGGTCGTCGTTCGGGTAGAGGGTGCCCTGCTGCCGCTGGCTCCCGCTCACTTTCTCCAGCCGCAGCGTGTCTCCCGATTGTGTGACCCGGCATCCGAACCAGCCGTACGAGACGAAAGCGAGGAGGTCGCTCTGGGTGCCGAGCTTGATGGTCCGGCAGCGGTAGCTGCCCGGCGGGGGCGCGGGATCCGGTAGGACGGTGTTCGGGTTGACCAGCTCGCCGAGATCCGAGAGCTCGTCGCCGAATCCGGCTTCGCGCGCCTGCGCGAGCGCGGTGGTCCAGGCTTCGGGAAGGCGGTTCAACCGCTCCCGATCCTCCTCGGTGATCACGGCGCTCCAGCCGCGGGCATCCTCCACCTCCGGCTCGCCGCCCTGTTCCCGGGGGTCGTCGGGCGGCGCCGATACAGCGCATGCAGCGAACAGGAGACCGGCCAGGAGCCAGCCCGGGGATGTCAGGTGAACGAGGGCTGAGCGAGCGCGGGTGTCGGTCTTGCGGACAGTCACGGGCGTCTCCTCATCGTGAGAGCATCTCCTCGTCATCGAAACCGAGGGGCGCATCCGGGCCGCCCCTGATCAGCGGAGCACAGCGGTCGGTCTCACCAGACCACGTTCGAATTCTCGACTTCGTGAGCAGCCTATCAAGAATGACACCGGCGGAGCTCCGGGCGCGTACCAAGCGCGCCGTGCAGGCAGCGGTCGCGGCGGCCCGGGAGCTGGGGCTCGACGTCGGAGAGCCAGTCGTGCTGCACGATGTGTTCTCCGTCGTCGTACACCTCGCTCCGCTGCCCGTGGTGGTGCGGGTGCCGGTGGTGCTTCCGCAGCCGCTTCGCGGCGCTGCCCTGGTCGCGCGTCAGCAGCGGGAGATCGACGTTGTCAGGTGGCTCGCCCGCCGTGGGGTCGCGGTCGTCGCCCCCAGTTCGCTCGTGCCCGCGAACCCGATCCAGCGCGACGGCTATTCGATGACCTTCTGGGAGCTCGCGGAGGCCTCCGAGGAGCACGTTCCCTACGGACCTGGCGACAGCGGGCGGGTGGTGAAGCTGCACGCCGTCCTGCGCGACTATCCCGCCGAAGGGCTAGCCTTCCTGTCGCCGGTGAACGCCGTGGTCCCCGCGCTACTCGAGTCCCTCGCCGCCACCCCCGAGCTGATCTCCGCCAGCGACCTGGACCGTGCCCGTCGCGAGTGGGAGGTGCTCGAGCCGGTGCTCGGATCGCGTGAGGGTTTCGAGGCGCTGTTCCCGGAGACGCCGGTGCAGGCTGTCCATGGCGATGCGCCCTCGTACAACATCATCCTGACCCGCTCGGGACCGCGCTTCGCCGATTTCGAGGACGTGACGTGCGGACCGGTGGAGTGGGATCTCGCGGGCGGCATCCCTGAGGATGTCGAGAATTACAACCGCGAAGCTCGACGCCTTGGGCTTCGGCCACTCGATCCCGCCGTCTTGCGGGTGATGACGACCGCGAGGATGCTCCAGCTGGTGGCGGCGTTTGCCCTGGTGCCCGAGCTGCCTGTGCTCGCCGAGGGGCTTCGACCGGCGCTGGAGGCATGGCGGGCGATGCCTTTGGCCGGAGGGATCGGCTGACCGCTCGAGTCCCCTTCACTCACTGTCGAACCTCGAGCGCCCCCACACCCGGGGAACAGGGGTTGCGGCAGGGCGAGCGCTCGGCTCGAACTGAGCGGGAGATGATCCTGGAGCCCGTGGGCATGCCCCTCGGTTGCAGGGAAATGCTCCTCGAACCCAGCCCAGGACGCCCATGACTCGCCACCTCTTGCTGCCGGCGCTCGCGGGACTGCTCGCCTGCGCCTCGAATCCGGGACAGGACGATCCCTGCGTAATGGCCACTCCCTCCACCGAGGGCTGGACCTCGTACGACGAGGGGGCGTTCACCCTCCAGCTACCGCCGGACTACGAGCGGGGTGACGTGCAGGGCATCGATTCCCAGGTGGGGCGCTGGGAGGCGCCGGGGAAGCAGGTGAGCTATGACTTCGGCGCGTATTCGAATCCTCTGGAGCCCGACGGCCTGAATGCGTTCCCCGACCTCGTGGTCTGCCAGGAGAGCGACGGCCAGGGCTCGCCGCGCATCATTCGCTATTCGCCTGCCGAGGGTGGATATGCCGTCGCCGCCCACTGGCCGAACGTGCAGGAGCGTGGCGGTCGGAGCCTGTCTCTGACCATCGAAGGGGTGGTGGGGCAGGCGGAAGACCAGGCGGAGCTGATCGCCATCTTCCGCTCGGTTCGCATCGGCAACTCGGCAGGGGACACGGCGCGGGGAGAGGGTGATTCGCTGCCCGGTGGAGACCCGGGGGCAGTATCGCGCGCTCCGGTTGACGGCGGAGCCCCACCCGCGACCGGCTATCGGGCGGGCGGCAACGAACCCTTCTGGACGCTGACCTTCGCGGAGTCCGCGATGGCGTTCTCCGACATCGGCATCGAAGATTCGGTGCACGCGCCCCGTCCGGAGCCCGAGCCCCTGTCCAACGGCTGGAGGTTCTCCGCCACAGCAAACGGACAGCCCTTCGTGGTCGAGATCGAGAACCGGCGCTGCAACGATTCGATGAGCGGCCGCCCCTTCCCGCACTCGGTCACCGTGGCCGTCCTGGGACGCGACTACAGCGGGTGCGGGGGTGATACGGCTTCGCTCCTGACCGGCGGCGAGTGGGTGGTGGAGGATCTCGAAGGCGAGGAGACCTCCGGGGATCGGCGGCCGACTTTGCAGTTCTCTTCCGAGGGGGCGGTGACCGGCACCGGGGGCTGCAACCGTTTCCGGGCGAGCTACGAGATGACCGGGGAAGGGCTGCGAATCGGTCCGGCCGCGGCGACCCGTATGGCGTGTCTTGACGAGGCCGCGAACGCGCAGGAGACACGCTTCTTCGCGCTGCTCGAGCAGGTGACCCGCTTCGATATCGCCGAGGACGGCAGGCTGGTGCTGCTTGCCCTCGATCGACCCATCATCGCGGCCCGGCGCTGAGCGCTGGGCCGGCGCCGATAGCTGTGGATAGCGACCAATGAGCACAACCCGCCCGGATCTTTCCGTTGCGCGCCGGCGATCCATCGCGCTTCCCGCGCTTGCACTCCTCCTCTTCGCCTGCGGCTCTCCCGAACCTGGCTCCGACGAGGTCGCCGCGTCCGCGGACAGCGTGGAAGTGGATGGCTCAGGCGTCGCTCAGGACACGGCGGATTCGCCGACGCCGTCCGCGCCATCTGCCGGATCTGCCGGCACTGACTCGTCCCCGCCGCTGACCCCGGAAGGCTGGGGCCCGATCCGGATCGGGATGACGCGGGCTGAGCTGGTGGCGGCCGCCGGGGAGGACGCGAATCCGGAGGCGGTCGGGGGGCCGGAACCGGAGGCCTGCGACGAATTCCGGCCGACGCAGGCACCCGAGGGCATGTTGGTAATGGTCGAGCGCGATCGTGTGACCCGCATCACCATCAGCGCGGGAGCCGACGTTCGCACCGACCGAGGCTTTGGGGTGGGCGGCTCTGCCGAGGAGATCAAGCAGGCCTACGGCGAGGCCGCGGAGACCATGCCGCACAAATACTCCCCCGCGCCGGCGGAGTATATCACCGTGTGGACGGTCCGGCCCGGCTCGTCAGGTGAGGCCCGAGGCATCGTGTACGAAGTCGGCGAAGACGGACGCGTGGCCCACATCCACGCCGGAGGGCCGAGTATTCAGTATGTGGAGGGGTGCCTGTAGGTCAGTGCGAGAGCCCGTGCCAAGCATGGGATTGTCCGCCGCCCTCCTCGATGCGCGCGATGCTTCGTGGTACTCAGCGTGACAGAAGGGGGCGGTAGTTCTAGCTTCTCCCTTCTGCCTCGCCCACTTCCAACACCACCCTCCGATACCCCGTCAGCCCGGGTTCCCCGCGATCCGCAACTTCCAGAATCACGTGAACCTCGGATCCCGCTGCGTCCTCAGGCACTCGCACTACCACCTCCGCCTCCTCGGCACCCACGAGCTCCACCGAGCCCTCGTAGTCCGAGGGGTCGGGATAGACCCACCAGCGGAAATCCAGCGGATCCCCATCCGGATCGTACGAACCGCCTGCGCGGAGCGTCACCTCCCCGCCGGGGGCGACCGAGCGTACGATCACTCGGCGCGACGAGTCGGCGTCGATTACGCCGACCGGGTTGTGATTCACTTCGTCGACAGGCCGGACCGCGCGATCCATCCGTGCGGCGAAGTCGTTCTGGTAGGCCTGCCGCCAGCGTGCCACCGTCCATTTGCGACGCACCGCTACATCGGTTGTCCCTGAGGGATGCGCGTCCTCGGCGTCCACGAAACGCCCGCCGACCCGGTGCTGGAAACGACCGCCCCAGCCGCCGTAGGTCGGGTGCTCGGGATCGGAGAGACCGTTGGGCAGAAAGTAGAACCACGAGGGCGTGTCCCCTTCCTTCACACCCCGACCGTTGCGCGGCGTGCCCGGGTTCTGAGCGGTGACCGGGTAGCCTGCCCCGAGTGGGCCGTGGCCCGTCCTCACGTTTTCCTCGACCCAGTCCTCGAGCACGAGCGGAGCAACCGAGTCGTCAACCAGCGGCAGGGCAGGGCCGTCTCCGACCCTGGAATCGTTCTGGTACATCCCGCGGAAGAGAGCGGAGAAGCGATCCATGCCCGGAGGCCCGGTCTCCACGTAGAACAGCGAGGGAAAGTTCTCGAGGATCCACTCGCCCGTACCCGGCTCGCCCGAGAAGGCGTCCTGATCCGCGATGGCGTAGACGCGCAGCTTCGAGAGAAACGTCGCCGCCGCGACGGAGTCGCGGGCGGCGCGCACGTCGAAGAGCGCCTGTGCCAGGTCGTGCACTCCACCCCAGATCACGACCCGCACCGGATCGGCTGGGGACGCCGCGTCCGTGACCGCGATGATGCGTTCGGAGCCGGGGGTGCTCCGCCCCTCGCCCAGGTGAGGCACGCCCCGTTGCGCGCTGCCACTCACGATCAGCGCCCGTAAGCTGTCGGGGTGCGGGTAGCGCTCGTCGTGGCCCCTCAAGTTGGCGTAGACCGCGGCATAGTCGTCCACGATCTCCTCGATGAGGTGCGGCTGCGTGATCGCATTATCGAGCTCCCCCGGGATGCCGCTGGCGGTCGCGATCAGCCCCGCGATCCGGAACTCGTTGGCGTAGAGCAGCAGGCGACGCAGCGACTGCATGTCGTCCGGATCCCCGCCGATGTCTGTCAGGACGACGAGGATGGGGCGCTCGATCGCCAGCTCGGACAGCGCCCCGGCCTGCGAGGCGCCCGGAGGTGTGGCGGGATCACCCGAGCCTTCGTCCTGGTTCGAGGCCGAGGGCGTGCACGCTCCCGGGATCACGATCGCGAGAGCGAGCCAGAGGCGCAGCGCGGCGGACCGACATGAGGCGGGTGAACGGGTCATGATGAGAGATGCAGAGAGATGGGTAAGCACCGGCGCGATTGGCGTTTCCTCCCGGTCCGCGTCGCCAACTGAGAGGCAGCGACGTGGACCGGGACATGGACCAGGATGTGTGCCGGGTGCCCCCGGCTAGTCGGCTACCGAAAAGAACGAGGCCTTCCTGCGGAGGGAAGGGGCTACCCAGCGAGCGGAGGGGGCTGCGGGACTTGACCGGAAAGTGGTGGGCGACTATGAAGGCAATGTGCTCCCAGGTGACTCTCGTCCCGGTCGTGGGCACCCGGCAGAGACCTCCACCCGCTGCGGCCCCCGGTCACTCTGGTGGCCGCTTCACCTGCCGCCGAGCGTTCTGATGCAGCCTGCGGATCGAGCGAACGCCTGCGGGAGAGCGGTCCGGGACCCCGGCCGCGGCAGGACTGCCGGTGCATCTGCGACGCGAACCACCGGAAGGCATCGGCATCCCTCCGGTGCCGAGCTCCCGGAAGATTGATCGAATGGCGTTCATTCGCCATTCTACCGGAACACACGGCTCCCTATCTCCTTCCTCCAGCTCGCTGCCCATGGCCGCGATTCGTCTCTCCAGCCCGACCGCCACGACCCGTTTACGGGAGAACCACAGCTCGACAATGCCTCCGGCGATCGGGCGGCCGGCAGGCATTCTGACGATCCACTGCTCGCCCGCGGGGTGCCATGATCGGTGAGTCCATCCGGAGGCGCCTGCCAGCCCGGCTGAGGGAAGCGCCGCCTGCCGTTCGCTTCGGCGCGGTGGCGGGGCTCGCGCTGGTGACCGTGGTCGCGGTCGCCGGCCTTCGCGGGGGCGAGCGCGTCGACTTCAACAGCGACGTCCGGCCGATCCTGAACGGCAAGTGCATCGCCTGCCACGGCGGGGTGAAGCGCTCCGGCGGTTTCGGCGTGCTCTTCCGCGAGGACGCGCTGGCGATCGGTGAGTCGGGACGCCCTGGAATCGTCCCCAGGGACGCGGACGCAAGCGAGCTGATCCGGCGGATCACCCATCCGGACCCGACCGAGCGGATGCCGCACGATGCGGATCCGCTCAGCGACGAAGAGATCGACATCCTGCGGCGGTGGATCGATCAGGGAGCGGAATGGGGAGAGCACTGGGCCTACCAGCCGCCGGTCTTGCCGACGGTGCCGGAGGTAAAAGACGAATCCTGGCCCGCGTCGGACATCGACCGCTTTGTGCTGGCCCGGCTCGAAGCCGAGGGGCTGGAGCCATCCCCCCGTGCCCCCTGTGAGACGCTCCTCCGCCGCGTCTCAATCGACCTGGTCGGCCTGCCCCCGACCGTCGAGGAAGCCGAGGCGTTCTGCGCCGATCCCTCGCCGGCGGCTTACGAGAAGGTCGTCGACCGCCTGCTCGCCTCCCCCCGTTATGGCGAGAACTGGGCGTCGATGTGGCTCGACCTGGCACGATACGCCGACACCAAGGGCTACGAGAAGGACCAGCACCGCGACATCTGGCCGTACCGTGACTGGGTGATCCGGGCGCTGAACGAGGACATGCCCTTCGACCGGTTCACCATCGAGCAGCTTGCCGGGGACCTGCTGCCGAAGGCCACGGACGATCAACTCCTGGCCACCGCCTTCCACCGCAACACCATGACGAACGACGAGGACGGCACGGACGACGAGGAGTTCCGCGTCGCCGCCGTCCTCGATCGCGTCAACACCACCATGGAGGTCTGGCAGGGCACCACCATCGCGTGTGTCCAGTGCCACAGCCATCCCTACGATCCGATACGTCACGAGGAGTACTACGAGCTCTTCGCCCTCTTCAACAATACCCTCGACGGCGATCGAAAGAACGACGGCCCCCGGATGCCCATCTACGAAAAGGAAGGGCGCCGACAGGTGGCCGAGATCCTCTCGCGGATCCAGGCACTCGGGGTGGAGACCGCTCCCGCGGAGAGCGCGCTCGCGCGCAGGGTCGAGAAGGTGCTCCACCCGCTCGGCTGGATGCCGGCGGCGGATTTCGACACATCTAGCGCGGTGATGAGCACCGGGGACTTCGTCTCTCCGCTGGAGAATGGCGGCTGGGTACGATATTCCAACGTCGATCTGGATGGGGTGGCGGTGATCGGGCTGGGGTTCAGCGGGAAGGAAGGGGAGGTGGAGCTGCGCCTCGATGCCCCGGATGGCCCGCTGCTGGGGCGTGCCGCGCTGGCCGAGGGGAGGGTGTGGCGCTCCCCGGGCGGCCTGTCGCTCGAGCCCACGCTTTTGGTGCCCATCCAGGCGACACCAGGGCGGCACGACCTGGTGCTCGTGCTCCTCTCCGACCAGGTCGGCGGGTTCCGGATCACCTCGCTCTCCCGTTACCCGGCCGGAATGGTCGAAGGGGAGGGGAGTGAGGAGCTCGAGCACCTGGTGAGCGACCTGCTGGCCGTGCCGCCTGAGGCCGAGGTGCCGGTCCTGCGCGAGCGTCCGCCCGATCGTCGCCGGATCACCCAACTCTTCGACCGGGGCAACTGGTTGGTACGCACCGACACGGTGCAGCCGGGGATACCCGCGGCGTTGGCGGGTGACGTGGAGGCTGATCCCGTCGACCGCCTGGAATTCGCGCGCTGGCTGGTGAGCAAAGAGAACCCGCTCACGGCTCGGGTGATCGTCAACCGTATCTGGGCGCGGCTGTTCGGCACCGGCATCGTGCCGACGCTGAGCGACTTCGGGACCCAGGGGGACCCGCCGTCCCACCCGGCGCTGCTCGACTACCTGGCGCTCCGCTTCCGGGACGAGCACGACTGGAGCCTCAAGGCGCTAGTGCGCGACGTCGTCCTGTCGTCCACCTATCAGCAGTCCTCGCGTGTCACCCCGGAGTCGCTCGAGGCCGATCCCGAGAACCGGCTGCTCGGGCGCGGGCCGCGGGTCCGCCTCTCCGCTGAGCAGGTGCGCGACCAGGCGCTGGCTGTCGCGGGGCTGCTGAGCGATCGGATGTACGGGCCGGGGGTGATGCCGCCGCAGCCGCCGGGCCTCTGGAGCTCCCCCTACAACGACCGCCAGTGGGTGACCTCTCCCGGAGAGGATCGATACCGGCGCGCCGTCTATACGTACTGGAAGCGAACCGCCCCCTATCCGTCTTTGATGGCCTTCGACGCGCCCAGCCGCGAAGTCTGTGTGTCGCTGCGCATCCAGACCAACACCCCGCTCCAGGCGTTGGTCACGCTGAACGACCCCGTGTACGTGGAGGCGGCGCAGGCGCTGGCGCGGCGCATGTCGGCCGAAGGTGGCTCGCTGGAAGAGCAGATCCGCCGCGGCTACCGCCTCGCCCTGCTACGCGATCCCGACGCCGCTTCGCTGTCCGAGTTGGTCGACGCCTATCACGACGCGGCCGAGGCGTATCGCGCCGACCGGGAGCTACTGGATTCCGCGGTTGAGCCGTACCGCCCCTACGACAAACCCCCGGAGGACGCCGACGGCTACGTGAGTGCGGTCGCCGAAGGCGACGAGAGCACGGAGCATCCGCTGTTCGCCGAGCCGCCATCCGATTCGCTGCACACCGCCGCACTCACCACCGTCGCGTCGGTGATCATGAACCTGGACGCTTTTCTGACGAGGGAGTGACGTCATGAGCCTGCTCGAGGAAGCCCGCTACGCGGAGTTGGAGTTCATCACCCGGCGCCACTTCCTGCGCACGTGCGCGAGCGGTATGGGGAGTATGGCGCTGGCCTCCCTCTTCGGGTGCGGGGGCGGGGTCGACGGCGGGGCAATCGTGAGCTCGGGAGGGCTGCAGCCGCATTTCCCGCCCCGTGTGAAACACGTCATCTTCCTGCACATGGCCGGGGCCCCCTCCCAACTCGAGCTCTTCGACTACAAACCCGAGCTGATCAAGCTGCACAATCAGCCGTGTCCGGAATCGCTGCTCGAAGGGAAGCGCTTCGCCTTCATCGAGGGCGTCCCGAACATGCTCGGACCCCAGGCGGAGTTCGCCCCGCGTGGCGAGTCCGGTCTGACCGTGTCCAACCTGCTCCCCAATTTCCATCGGGTGGTGGACCGCGTTACGCTGTTGAAGGCGATGTACACGGACGAGTTCAACCACGCCCCCGCCCAGCTGCTGATGCACACGGGTGGGCCGCGCCCCGGGCGTCCGAGCATCGGAGCGTGGGCTACCTGGGGGCTGGGCTCGGAGAACGAGAATCTACCCGGCTACATCGTTCTGCTCAGTGGAGGCAAGCAGCCCGATGCGGGGCGCAGTGTATTCGGGAGTGGCTTCCTGCCGACCGTCTACCAGGGCGTCCAGTGTCGCACCGGTCCGGAGCCCGTTCTCTACGTGGGTGACCCGGACGGCACCACCCGGGACATCCGGCGCCGCGCCGTCGACGCCATCAACGAGATCAATCGCCGGCAGTACGAGGAGATCGGGGATCCGGAGACGCTCACCCGCATCGCCCAGTTCGAGATGGCGTTCCGCATGCAGGTCTCGGTGCCAGATGTGATGGACATCAGTGACGAGCCCGAGTGGGTGCACGAGATGTACGGCTCCGTGCCCGGACAATCGAGCTTTGCCAACAACTGCCTGCTGGCGCGGCGCCTGGTGGAGAAGGGGGTGCGCTTCGTCCAGCTCTTCGACTGGGGCTGGGACGCCCACGGCGCGGCGGAGAGCGAGGCGCTGAACGCCGGCTTTCTGCGGAAGTGCAAGGAGATCGACAAGCCCGTTGCGGCGCTCCTGGAAGACCTCGACCAACGCGGGCTGCTCGACGAGACGTTGGTGGTGTGGGGCGGGGAGTTCGGACGCACGCCGATGCAGGAGAACCGCGGAGGGAAGACCAACCCGTTCCTCGGACGCGATCACCACAGCGAGGCCTTCACCATGTGGGTCGCGGGCGGGGGGATCAAGCGGGGGTTCAGCTACGGGGAGACCGATGAGATCGGCTACTCGGGCGTCTCCGGGCGGGTGCACGTGCACGATCTGCAGGCGACCATCCTCCATCAGCTCGGGTTCGACCACGAGCGTCTCACCTACCGTTTCCAGGGGCGGCCGATGCGGCTCACTGACGTCGGCGGCCGGGTAGTGCGCGAGATCCTGGCGTGAATCAAAGCTTCAACTGGGCGGGGCGTGCACGCGAGCACGCCACCGCCCTGTCGTGCGCCGCGGTGCTCGGCGCGGTGGTGCTCGGCGCCCTCTGGCTGGCGTCCGGGGCGGAGGACAGCCCCTCCGAGCTGCAACTCTTCCTGGGGCGGCTGCACCCGCTGATCGTGCACCTTCCCATCGGCTTCCTCCTGCTCACCGTGCTGTTGGAGGGGCTGGGGACCATCCGTCGTTTCGCCGCGCTGCGCGAAGCGGTGCCCCTCGCGCTGTTCGTGACCACGCTGAGCGCGGTGGGGGCGGTGTTGGCGGGGGTGCTGCTGGGAAGCAGCGGCGGCTACGCCGGGGCGCTGGTCGGCTGGCACGAACGGCTGGGGATCTCGCTTGCGGTGCTGGTCGCTCTTGCGTCTGCCCTGCGTTACGTCTGGAAGCAGGGCGGAGCGAGATGGCTCCGCCACGCCTACACCGCATCCCTCGGCGTCGCGGTGGCTCTGCTGCTGGCGACCGGGCACCTGGGCGGCACCCTCACCCGCGGACCCGAGTACCTCACCGAATACCTCCCGGCCCCGCTGGAACCGGTGGCCGCCTTGTTCGAGGTGGAGCGTGAGTCGGTCGCACCGGCCTTTGTCTATCCAGACGAGGCGGTGGTGTACGAGCACCTCGTTGCGCCGGTGCTGCAGGCGCGCTGCGTCTCGTGCCACGGGCCGGACAAACAGAAGGGTGACCTGCGGCTCGATTCGCCCGAAGGAATCCTGGCGGGGGGGAGCTCCGGCCCGGTGATCGTTCCGGGGCGCGCGGCGGAGAGCCGGATGATCCAGCGTGTCTGGCTTCCGCCGGAGCACGAGGATGTCATGCCGCCGCGGGGACGCCCGCCTCTGAGCGCCGCTGAGGCGGAGCTGCTGCGCTGGTGGGTGGACCGCGGAGCCTCCTTCGACCAGGTCGTCGGGCGAGAGACGCCGCCGCCCGGGGTTCTCGCCATCATCGAGCAGGTGGCCGGCCCCCCGGAGGAGCGGATTCCGGCCGTCCTGCACACGAAAGTCCCCGCGCCGGACAGTGCGGCGCTGGCGGCCGCGGGCGAGCACTGGCAGATCCGTCCGCTCGCGCAGGGCTCCAACTTCCTGCGCGCCGGGTGCCGCGCCATGGAGTGCAACGGCGACCACCTGCGCGCGTTAACGCCGCTCGCTCAGCAGCTCGCCGAGCTGGACCTGAGCGGCGCGGCGGTGGACGACGACGATCTCCAGACGATCGGCCAGTTCCAGCACCTCGTCCGCCTCTCGCTCGATCGCACCGCAGTGACGGACGCCGGGCTGGGCGCCCTCTCCGGGCTGCGCCACCTGGAGTACCTCAACCTGTACGGCACGGCGGTCACCGACGCCGGCCTGGCGGCACTGGAGCCGCTCGCCAGCCTGCGATCCCTCTACCTCTGGCAGACCGGGGCGACCGAGCAGGGCGCCGCCCGCCTGGCCGAGCGCCTCCCGCGCATCCAGGTGAGCCTAGGCAGGACGCCTGGGCAGGCCGACGGCACGCCTGAACAGGCGGGAACCACGAGTCAGGAGGCTGGAACGACGACTGAGCTGGCTGGAAGCTGACTACCCAAGGCAAGCAAAGCCAACATCGGTCATGCCCGCCGCTGACCGGTTCCACTGCTCGCTCGCTCATCTTCAATTGACCCGACAACCCCCTATTCTCGTACCGGCGCTCATTCTGGTGGCGACCCCGCTGCTGGCGCAGGGGGCGCCGCCCTACCCACCCAGCCCGGTGATCCGCTCGATCACCTTCGCGCCGGCGGAATCGATCCGCTGCGCGGCCCAGGACGGCGACAACTTCCCGGTCACCTGGGGGGCTGACGACGCCATCTACACGACTTGGGGGGACGGCACTGGGTTCGAGCCGAAGGTGCCGGTGAAGTTGAGCATGGGGTACGCCCGCGTCACAGGCGGTCCACACGACTTCGTGGGGGAGAACATTCGCTCGCCGAACGAGCAGATGGGATCAGGCCGGTCCGGCAAGAAGGGATGGGGGCTCCTCTCCATCGATGGAACGCTGTATCTGTGGATGGGCCATGCCGACCACCAGGGAGGGCAGGCACAGCTGGCCTGGTCCCACGACGGCGGACGCAATTGGATCGCGGCCCCCTGGCGATTCGCGGAGTTCGGGCTGGTCGGCTTCGTGAATTTCGGGCGCGACTACGCCGGGGCCCGGGACGATTTTGTCTACGCCTACTCCCACGATTCGCCTCGCGCCGACACGCCCGCCGATCAGTTCATCCTGATGCGCGCGCCGAGGGACAGGCTCACTTCGCGCAAGGCTTGGGAATTCTTCGAGCGGCTCGACGAAAACGGGGAACCCGTCTGGACTGGTGACATCAAGCGACGGGGCCCCGTCTTCGTGCACCCGGACCGCGCCCTGCGCTCGGCGATGACCTACGCTCCCGGCCTTCGCCGCTACCTCTGGTGGCAGCAGATTCCCGCACCCCCAGGTTCGGAGGATTGTGGAGACACGCGCTTCGAGGGTGGCTTCGGGATCTACGATGCACCGGAGCCCTGGGGGCCCTGGACCACCGCCTTCTTTACGGAGAAATGGGACGTGGGTCCCGGCGAGCACGGCGATTTTCCTGCTAAGTGGATGAGCCCTGACGGCCGGGAGTTGTACCTGGTCTTCTCCGGGGGCGACGCGTTCTGCGTGCGCGGTGCCAGGGTGGAGCTGCACGGTTCGCAGTGAGGAGGAAGGGGGATATTCCTTGAGCGAGCAAGGAGCACGATGTCTCGAAGCAAAACCCGTCGACTCTGGCCTATCGCACTGGCGCACCTGCTGGCCGCCATCCCGCCGACGCTGGCCGCCCAGGAGCCCGGCAGTGCAGGGCAAATCCCCCGGCCCAACATCATCGTCATCCTGACCGACGACCAGGGATACGGGGACCTCTCCTCCTACGGTCATCCGACGCTGCGCACGCCAAACATTGACCGGATGGCGGAGGAGGGAATTCGCTTCACTTCGTTCTACGCCACCACGTCGGTGTGCACTCCATCGCGGGCGGCGCTGCTGACCGGGCGTTATCCAGTTCGCACGGGGCTGGTGCGGGTGCTGGGGCCCGGGGCCGAGATGGGGCTGCCCGACAGCGAGCTCACCCTGGCCGAGGCGTTGCGGGAGCAGGGCTATCGCACCGCGATGATCGGCAAGTGGCACCTGGGAGATCGTCCCGAGTTCAACCCGCTTCGGCACGGCTTCGACGAGTTCTTTGGCGTCCCCTACTCGCACGATTTCCGGCCGCCTTTCGTGGCCGACGCTCCCCCGGAGGGGGTTCCGCTCCTGCGGGGGTACGACATCGTCGAGCGGCCGGTCGATTTCCCGAACATGACGCAGCGATTCACCGCCGAGGCGATCCGCTTCATCCGCGAATCGGGCGGGCGCCCGTTCTTCCTCTATTTCGCCCACCCCATGCCTCACCTTCCGGTGGAGCCGTCGGAGGATTTCCGGGGGAGATCTAGGGCCGGGCGGTACGGGGACGTGGTGGAAGAGATCGACTGGAGCGTGGGTGAGATACTGCGGACGCTGAAAGAGCTCGGCATCGAGCAGCGGACCATCGTCGTCTACACGAGCGACAACGGGCCGTGGCAGAACCAGCCCCCACGCATGCTGCAGGACGGCCAGCGTCCCTGGGACGTCGGCTCGGCCGGACCTCTGCGGGGTGCGAAAGGCTCCACCTGGGAGGGTGGTGTGCGTGTGCCGGGGATCGTGTGGTGGCCGGGGACCATCCCGGCGGGACAGGTCTCCGCCGACATCGTCACCAACATGGACCTCTTTCCCACCCTCCTCCGCCTGGCGGGGGGAGAGCTGCCGGAGGGCCACCGCCTGGACGGAGTGGATATCCTGCCAGTGCTCGAGGGGCAGGGGCCCTCGCCACGGCAGGAGCTCTTCTACTTCCTGGGACCCGAGCTCCAGGCGGTTCGCGTGGGTCGCTGGAAGCTGCGCGTGGTTCCGCCGGCGTCCCAGGCCGGGCAGGTTTCGGCAGCCCCGCAGCAGACTTCCGCCGTGCCGGAGCTCTACGACCTCGAAGTCGACCCGTCCGAGCGCTACAACATGGCCGCTGAGCACCCGGATATCGTGAGCCGTCTCATGCGGCGGATGGAAGAGTTTGGGAAAGAAGTCGGAAGCTAGAAGCCAGAAGCTAGAAGCTAGAATTTTCTTGCGAGACTTCTGCGCCGACGCGGGAAAACCGCAAAGTCCGTCGGTGCGATCTCTGCCGCGGGCACGGCATGCGGAGCTCTTGCAACCGACACCGGCTCGAGATCTGCCCGTAGGGGCGCCCCGTTGGGGGCGCCCGCACGCCGATGCGGCAAGTCGCTGCCGTCCGGTACCCTCAGTTTTCCCGTGCAGGCGGCCACAAGGCCGGTTCCCTGCAGGATGCCCGTCTGAGCGAACCTCCCCATAAATTCACTGAAATCCGAAGAGCAGCGGGAAGATCACCACCACCACCGCTGCCCACGCTCCATACACCGGGAGGTAGGCGGTCTGCCAGCGCTCGATCCGCGCGAACGGCTTGCTGCCTCGCAGGAATCCCAGGTACAGCCAGGCGGACCATGCGAGGTTGACCAGCAGCACCACGTTCATCCCCAGCGCGGCCAGCCGGTTGGGCGTGGAGCCGAACTCGGTGATGCGCGCGGCAATCGCCGCCAGGGCGACGCCGTCGGCGATGAGCGCGCTGACCAGCAGGATGGTGATCAGGTAATCGAACAGATCGCGCGGCGCCTGCGGATCGCGCGCTGAGACCGAGTAGAGCAGCAGACCGAGCACCAGGACCAGCAGCAGGTCGAAGGCGATCAGGACCTCGCGCTCGATGTTGATGCCGCGCCCGGTGATCGCCATGGTGCCGAGGAAGACGAGCAGCGTAGCGGTGAAAAGCGGGGTGAAGAGCCGCGTCAACACCGGCGCCATGTTCTCGATGACGCTCTGCTTGGCCTCGACCAGCCAGGAGCCGACGATCACGGCCCCCAGCGCGCCGCAGGGTATCAGCCAGCGTTCCGCCACCCACTCGGCGTCGATGCCGATGGCCTGGAACATCCCCAGCGTGAAGGCGACCAGGACGCCGCCCCCCAGTGCGATCAGCGAGTAGTAGATGAACAGCTCGCCAGAGAAGCGCACGAAGTCCATACGGGCGTTCAGGTCGCGCCAGCGCCCTCCCGTGTAGGCGAGGCCCACCATCACCCAGAGGGCGATCGGCAGGTGGATCGCCAGTAGCTCCTCCGTGTCACGCTGGGCGTGGAAGGGGTAGACGTTCGCCACCACGGCAGCGGCAATGAATGCGAGCGCCAGCCACCGCCAGGTCCTCATCTCGATCCGACGCTTCCAGACGAAATAGCCGGTGAGCAGCGGCAACACGAAGAGGCTGACGTTGCGAGCGTAGAAATACTGATTCTGGGTGAGCATCACCCCGAACAGCTCTGGCACCTTGATCGAGAGGGCGGCGGCCGCCGTCAGGCCGGACACCACTGCCATCTCGAGCCGGGCGTCGTCCGCGCTGCCTTCCTCGTCCTCGGGCGCGACGACGAGCTGCTTCCACAGCCGCTCCGAGTGCTCGCGCGCGAATTCGTTGGCGATGGCGTCCTGCGCTCCCATGCGCTTGACCGCCACCAGGAAAGCCTCGTCCGGCGTCAGACCGGCGTCCATCAGACCCGCGATCTCACCGCGCAGGTGATCCTCCAACTCCTCGACGTCCATCGGATGGATCGCGCGCCGATGGCGGAGGTAGTTCCTCCACTGCTCGATCTGTGATTCGAGGGGATCGGCCGCGTGCGATGTGGCCATGCTTCAACCTTCCGCGGGAGTAGGGGCGGGCGTCCACCCGCCCGGGAGTGCCGCCGAAAGCCAGATGTTGCGCAGGGCGGCGTCTACGGTCTGCCACTGCTCGCGTTGCTGCTTCAGCTCCGCGAGGCCTTGCTGGGTGATGCGGTAATACTTGCGCCGGCGGCCGTTCTCCGACTTGCCCCAGCGACCGTGGATGTGCCCCTGCTTCTCCAGCCGGTGGAGCACCGGATAGAGCATGCCGTCCGTCCACTGCAGGCGCCCACCCGACAGGTCGCTGACCCGCTTTAGAATTGCGTACCCGTACGAATCACCCTCGGCCAGAATGGCGAGGATGAGCGGGGTGGCGGAGGCGGCGACCAGGTCCTTGCCGATTTCCATCGCTGCGGAATGGGGGGGAATAGGGTACCTTGAAGTACTATACATTGAGGTGCTAGGTATGTCAACTGGGAGCTAGAAGGGGGCCGGGAGGTCGGCACGGAACTTCTCCTTCTGGCTCCTGGCGTCTGTCTTCCCGAGCCCTTCTCCCCCCCAACCTCCCCCCCCGCCTCCTCCTGCACTATCTTCAGGGACTCGGAAACGGGGAATTCCGCAGCAGCGTCTCCTCCCCCGCCGAAATACTCCGACCCTTCTTCCGACAACTGCCTTTGAAGACCGTCTTAAAGTCCACCAAGCTCGCCAACGTCCTCTACGATATCCGTGGCCCCATCATGGAGGCCGCGAAGCGGATGGAGGAGGAGGGCCACCAGCTCATCAAGCTGAACATCGGCAACCTGGCGCCGTTCGGGTTCGAGGCCCCGGAGGAGATCCAGCGGGACATGATCCGCAACCTGCCGAACTCCTCCGGCTACTCGGACAGCAAGGGGATCTTCCCTGCGCGCAAAGCCGTCATGCACTACACCCAGGAGCTGGGC
Organism: Longimicrobiaceae bacterium; assembly: GCA_036375715.1. Classification (NCBI taxonomy): domain Bacteria; kingdom Pseudomonadati; phylum Gemmatimonadota; class Longimicrobiia; order Longimicrobiales; family Longimicrobiaceae; species Longimicrobiaceae bacterium. The sequence continues at coordinate 71,609 of DASVBS010000069.1, forward strand.
ATCCGGGGGGTGACCATCGACGACATCTACCTGGGGAATGGCGCCAGCGAGCTGATCCACATGGCCACCAGCGCGCTGCTGAACACGGGCGACGAGCTGCTCATCCCCACGCCGGACTATCCGCTCTGGACCGCATGTACGCAGCTCGCCGGCGGCACGCCGGTCCACTATCTCTGCGATGAGGCGAGCGGCTGGATGCCCGACCTCGACGACATCCGCCGCAAGATCACGCCGGCCACCAAGGGGATCGTCGTCATCAACCCGAACAATCCCACGGGTGCCGTCTACTCGGAGGAGGTGCTCCGCGAGATCGTCTCGATCGCCCGGGAGTATGGCCTGGTGATCATGGCGGATGAGGTCTACGACAAGGTGTTGTACGACGACGCCAGGCACGTCGCGATCGCCAGCCTGTCGGAGGATCTGTTGACGCTGACCTTCAACTCGCTCTCCAAGAGCTATCGGTCCTGTGGCTATCGGGCGGGTTGGATGGTGGTTTCGGGGAATCGCGAGGTGGCGGCGGACTACATCGAGGGGCTGACGATGCTCTCGAACATGCGGCTGTGCGCGAACGTCCCCGGCCAGTGGGCGATCCTGACGGCGCTGGGCGGCTACCAGAGCATTCGCGACCTGGTCGCCCCAGGCGGCCGACTGCGCCGCCAGCGCGACCTGGCCTATGAGCTGATCACCGAGATTCCCGGTGTCACCTGCGTGAAGCCGCAGGCGGCGCTGTACATGTTCCCCCGCCTCGATCCGGAAGTCTACCCGATCGATGACGACCGTCAGTTCCTGCTCGAGCTGTTGCAACAGACCCGCGTGATGCTGGTGCAGGGAACCGGCTTCAACTGGCCGAGGCCGGATCATTTCCGCATCGTATTTCTCCCCCACGAGGACGATCTGCGCGAGGCCATCGGGCGCATCGCCGACTTCCTCGCACAGTACCGAAGACGGCACGGTACGTGAAAATCAGGCCTTGAAGACGAGCGCACCGACAGGGTAGGGGCGGCGCGTTTCGGCTCCTGCCCCGCGGGCCGTCCCCCAGCATAGGACCAGGACCCGCGAGGTCCGCCGCCCGGAGCCGAGACGATGATCCTCAAGCGCCTGTACGACGAGAAGCTCTCCCAGGTCAGCTACCTGATCGGCTGCGCCGAAAGCGGAGAAGCCCTGGTGGTCGATCCCAATCGCGACGCGGATGCCTACGTCCGCGAGGCCGAGGGGGAAGGGCTCGAGATCACGCACGTCGCCGAGACCCACATTCACGCCGACTTCGTTTCCGGCTCGCGCGAGCTCGTGGCGCGGACGGATGCCCGGCTGTACCTGTCCGACGAGGGTGGCGAGGACTGGAGGTATGCTTTCGCGCGGGAAGCCGGGGCGGTTCTGCTGCGGGACGGCGATTCGTTCCGGGTCGGCAGCATCCAGATCGACGCCCTCCACACGCCGGGGCACACCCCTGAGCACCTCTCTTTCCTGGTCACCGATCGCGCCACGGCAGACCGGCCGATGGCGGTGCTGACCGGGGATTTCGTCTTCGTGGGCGACGTCGGGAGGCCCGATCTGCTGGAGCGAGCGGTGAGAGTCGCGGGGACGATGGAAGCGGGGGCCCGGACGCTCTTCCGCAGCCTCCAGGCGTTCAAGGAGCTGCCCGACTATCTGCAGATCTGGCCCGGGCACGGAGCGGGGAGCGCCTGCGGGAAGGGGATTGCCGCCGTCCCTCACAGCACGGTCGGGTACGAGCGTCTGTTCAACTGGGGGTTCGCGATCGAGGACGAGGACGAGTTTGTGAAGGCGGTGCTGAGCGGTCAGCCCGAGCCGCCGCGCTACTTCGCCGAGATGAAGCGGATCAACCGGGACGGCCCTCCGTTGCTGGGGGGACTGCTCCGCCCGCAGCGGCTGGCGGAGACCCGTCTGCAGGAGGTGCTGGATCGGGGCGAGCTGGTGGTCGACACCCGCAGCGCGGCCGAGTTCGCCCAGGGCCACATCCCCGAAACGATCAACATCCCGCTGGACCGCGGCTTCACCACCTGGGCGGGCTGGTTCATCCCCTACGACCGCGACTACTACCTGATCGTGGACGACTCCTGCGCGCACTGCGTGGATGAGGTGGGGCGGGATCTCACCCTGATCGGGCTCGACCGGATGGCGGGCTACTTCGGGCCCGAGGTGCTGGCGGGGTGGATCCGAAAGGGCGGAAAGCTCGGGATGGTGCCACAGATCACGCCGGACGAGCTCGCCGGCCGCCTCCGCGCCGGAGAGGTGAACGTGCTCGACGTGCGCGGAGCGGCCGAGTGGGAGGCCGGTCACCTGCCTGGCGTGGAGAACCTCTTCGTCGGCCACCTCGAGGACCGGCTCGACGAAGTCCCGCGGGATAAGCCACTGGTCGTGCATTGCCAGACCGGCGCCCGCTCCTCGATCGCGGCGAGCCTGCTGCGCGCCCACGGCTTCGACAACGTGATCAACCTCAAGGGCGGATACGCGCGGTGGCAGGCGGAGGGGCTACCCACGGAGAAGCCGAAGGGGGCGGAGGGGGCGAAGAGGGAATTTTGAATTTTTCTTCGCTCCGCCCCTTGCGGGGCTCCGCTCGGGATGCCAGGGGGTCGGCCCATGATTCAAAATTCAGAATTGCGTCGCCAACTTGCCTTCGCGACGGCACCGACCTCGGTGTCGCGGTCATACCTCGGCAATCCTCCGCAACTGTGGTCCACCGACTTCGCTCGGTGCGCGGATGGAGCTAGGTGACAGGGCGATTCGGCGCTGGCGCTGGCAGACTTGACCCTCCGAACACGGTGGAGCCAAAGATGCAGCCGGAAAAGAAATCCAGCCCTGCGGCCTCACCTCACCGCGGGGCCGCCGCTGCAGCCCGGAGGGGTCCATGCGCACCCGACCTTCCGCCACCCTGCTCACCTTCGTCATCGCCCTGACCCTCACCCCCGCCCTGGCGAACTGCCACGGTAGCGGCGCGGGCTCACGGCGGGCCGCCTCCGCGGACCCCGTGAGCGTCGGCTACGGCACCCAGCGCCGGGGCGCGGTGACCGGGTCCGTCTTCTCGCTCTCGGCCGAGGAGATCGACCGGGTGCGCGGTCAGGACATGGCACGCCTGCTCGAGGGCCGCATCCCGGGCCTCCTCGTCTACCGTCAGGGTGGTAACGTGATGCTCAGCATCCGTGGCGGCGGCCCGCCGCACGTGGTGATCGACGGCGCGCCCGCCTCGGTCGCCGACCTCCTCTCTCTCCCCCCGGAGACGGTTCACCGTATCGACGTCCGCAAGGACGGCGGCGCCGCAGTCTACGGCTGGCGGAGCGCGGACGGCGTCATCGAGGTCACTATGCGCCGCGGCGCCCACCGAGACTGATCCGCCTGCTCTTCCCGAACGCACGACGCGGAGGCTCCCTGGCCTCCGCGTCTTCGTTTGGAGCCTTGCTAACGCAACTTCTAAACCCCCTCTATTGTTTCATATGAACAGTTCATGCAAGTCCATGTCAGTTCATAGTTCTTGACGCTGGTTCATGAGTTCATTACCATGGGCTTGATTCCACAGCCACACCGCCGCCCTGCGGGGCGGCAGCTTCTCCTCTGCTCGGGACGGTAATGAAGCCGAAGCGGGCCACCATCCAGGATGTAGCACGGGAGGCGGGCGTCTCGAAAGCGACCGTGTCGGCGGCGATGAACAACACCGGTACTATCGCTGCCGCCACGCGGAATCGTGTGCTGGAGGTGGCTGCGCGGCTCAACTACCGCCCGGCGGCGGTCAAGCGCAACCAGGGCGCGGCGCCCAAGCCGACCATCGGGATGCTGATCCGCGAGATCAACAATCCCTACCACGTCGAGGTCGCGGCTGGCGCGAGCCGCTGGCTCGAGAAGAACGGCTACGGCTTCGTGGTCACCGCCTCGGGCGGCCACTACGACACCGAGCGCATCCGGGTGGAGATGCTCTGCGAGCGCGAGCTCGACGGCATCATCATCAACCCCGTGCTGCACGAAGGCGCCGACCTCTCGTACCTGTACGAGCTGCGTCGGCGGAACTTTCCTTTTGTGTTGCTCTCCGGGATCTACGGCGTGCGCGCGAGCCTGGTGGATGTGGACAACGTGCAGGCCTCCTGGCGGGCGGTCTCATACCTCATCCGCCACGGCCACACGCGCATCGTGCACCTGGCAGGGCCCTCCTTCGCGATGCACAGCCAGGAGCGCATCGAGGGCGTGCGCCGCGCCTTCAGCGAATCACATCTCGTCTTCCGCAACGACATCATCGTGCGCGCCGGGCATCACCTGGAGGATGGCTATCGCGCGGGAAAGGAGCTGTTCACGAAAAGGCCGCGGGCCGAGTGGCCCACGGCCGTCACCTGTTACAACGATCTGGTAGCTCTGGGCCTCTATAGGGCCCTCTCGGAGCTGGGCCTGTCGGTACCGGAGGATGTCTCCATCATCGGCTACGGCGACCTGCCGGTCCTCGAATACCTCCCGGTGCCGCTCACGACGGTGCATGTGCCCAAGCTGAAGATGGGTGAGACCGCGGCGCGACTGCTGGTGCGGCTCATCGAGTCGGACCTCGCGGAGGCGCCCGAACGGGTCAACCTCGAGACGGAGCTCGTGGTCCGTAAGTCGACCCGCTCGCTCTTGCCCCCGGAAGCGGAGGAGGAGCCGAAGCAGGAGCTCGGCCCGGCCGACGAGCCAGCAGCAGCTGCGCCCAGGCGGGTACGCGCGCGGAAGCGCAGCGCCTAGACGCACAGCCGGCCCGTCCACCGTCGTCCCTCAACGTTGTCTTGCTTGTCTCCGCGGCCTGCCCGGCGGAGTGATCGATAGCGCGGTTCACGTTCATCGTCGCGGTTCCATAGTCATCTAGAAGGCGACAAAAATCACGTCGCTACTTGAAGTTAGCGCGCGTGTGAGTCGCGTGGTCGTGGCCGACTAGGCCTTCATTTCACCATCCCGGAGGATGCGACAATGCGGAAGGCACTGTTTGCCTGTCTCGCCGCTCTGCTCTGGTTGGCACCCGGTGCCTGGGCGCAGGCGACAGGAACGATCAGTGGCACCATCACCAACGACGCGGGGGAGCCGCTCGCGGCGGTGAATGTGGCCGTGTCAGGGTACGAGGCCTTGAGTGGTCAAACCGGTCGCTACACGATCGCCGCCATTCCGGCCGGAGTGTACACGCTGCGCGCCTCGCTTCTCGGCTATTCGGAGTACACCGAAGAGGTGACGGTCACAGCGGGGCAAGTGACCACGGTGAACATCGTGCTCTCTGCCCAAGCGGTCGAGCTGGAGGGGGTGGTGGCGGTAGGATACGGCGGCACCCAGCGCGAGGAATCGGTCACCGGCTCCATCGCCTCCGTGAGCGGTGCCGATCTGGTGCGCACGCCCGCGGTGACCACGTCGGGCACGCTGGTGGGCAAGGTCCCCGGCGTGCTGACCCGGCAGGCGGACAGCCGACCGGGATCCAGCACGTCCATCCAGATTCGCAACCTGGGCACGCCGCTCTTCGTGATCGACGGCATTCCCAAGGACGAGGGTCAGTTCAACAACATCGACCCCCACGACATCGCGAGCATCACGATCCTGAAGGACGCGTCGGCGGCTGCGGTTTACGGCGTGCGTGCGGCAAACGGCGTGGTTCTGGTCACCACCAAGCGCGGCCTGCGCAATCAGTCCTCCCGGGTGGATGTCCACACCTACTACGGCTGGCAGAACTGGGGCCGCTTCCCCAAGCCGGCGGACGCGGGGACCTGGGTCCGCGCCCGCGCCGAGGCTGAGATCAATCAATTCGGAGAGACTTCGTGGACGCCGGAAGAGGTCGCGCTCTGGCAGGAAGGAACTCAGCCGGGGTACCGTAGCTTCGACTGGTATGATTTCGCCGTTCAGAAAAACGCTCCGCAGCACTATTTGAGCGTCAGCTCGACGGGAGGAAGCGATCGAATCAACTACTATCTGTCGGCATCCCGGGTTGACCAGGAAGCGGTCTTCAACGAGTACGTTTTCAATCGCACCAACCTGCAGGCCAACGTAGACGCGCAGATCAGCGAGCGGCTCTCGGTCGGCGCGCAGATCAACGGCCGCATCGAGACCCGCAAGAATCCTGGTAACCCCGGCTTCGACGACTACTGGCAGCCTATTTTCGGTATTTACCGCAACAAGCCCACGGAGCGCGCGTACGCCAACGACAATCCGCTCTATCCCAACCACATCGAGAACATTGCCAGTAATTACGCCACCCTCAATTACGACATTTCGGGGTATTGGGAGAGCATCTGGCGGGTCCAGCAGACCAACCTGAGCGCGACATACGATCTGCCGATCGACGGCCTGGCCGCCACGGCCCGCTACTCGTATTACCTGGCGGACAACGTCGAAAATACCTTCGAGTATACCTACGACGTATTCACCTACTATCCGGAGACCGACGAGTACGTCAGGACCGGCGGCAACGACAATCCTTTCCGCGACCGCTGGAGCCGCAAGGTGGAGGAGAACATGCTCCAGCTCCAGCTCAACTATGACAAGCGTTTCGGCCGTCACGGGGTCAGCTTCGACGCCGCCTTCGAGGCCAACGAGCGTCTGGAGCCGCGCTACTGGCTGCGCTCGCAACCGAGCACGAACTACATCGAGCTCATCAATCTGAACGAGCTCAAGGAGCTGCGAGACGAACAGAGCGAGTCGGCGCGAATGGGATACGTGCTGCGCGCCAATTACGACTACGATGATCGCTACCTGTTCGAGGTGGCCGGCCGATATGACGCCTCGTGGCAGTTCGCGCCGGGTAAGCGTTGGGGCCTCTTCCCCTCGGCCTCGGCGGGCTGGCGAATTTCGGACGAGCCCTTCTACCTCAACAGCCGCCTCTCCAGCATTCTCCCCGAGCTGAAGCTGCGCGCCTCTTATGGCGTGCTCGGCGACGACCGCGTCGGCATCGGCCCCTTCGATTACCTCGAGGGCTACAACTACGATCGCGGTAACGCCGTGCTCGACGGACAGTTGATCACCGGCATCGAGCCGCGCGGCCTGCCGATCGACAATATCAGCTGGCTGCGCAGCACCATGACGAACGTCGGCCTCGACTTCGGCCTGTTGGACGGTCGCCTCGGCGGAACCCTGGAGTACTTCTACCGCAAGCGCACGGGACTTCCCGCGCGTCGGTGGGATGTGCTCATCCCCCAGGAGGTGGCGATCGATCTGCCGAACGAGAACCTGAATGCCGACGCCCATGTGGGTGTGGAGGCCTCGCTCAGCTTCTCCGACCAGCTCTCGAACGGCCTGTCGTACTCGCTCGGCGGCAATGTGACCTTCGCCCGGCAGCGCGATCTCTATACCTACAAGCCTCGCTTCGGGAACTCCTGGGATCGCTATCGCAACTCGATCGAGGATCGCTGGGCCTTCATCAACTGGGGCTATGAGGTGATCGGACAGTTCGAGTCCGAAGAGCAGATCGCCAACTACCCGGTCGACATCGACGGACAGAACAACACCACGCTCCTGCCTGGCGACTTCATCTACAAAGATGCCAACGGCGACGGGATCATCTCCTCGCTCGACGAGCGGCCGATCGGTTTCCGCATGGGGGCGCTGCCATACCTCAGCTTCGGCCTGAATGCCTCGACCGCCTGGAAGGGATTCGACCTGAATCTGCTCTTCTCAGGGGCGGGTTATCAGAGCTATGAGCGCAACTGGGAGATGAAGATACCCTTCCAGAACGACGCCAACTCGCCCGAGTTCATGCTTACGGACCGTTGGCATCGGGAGGATATCTGGGATCCGAACAGCCGTTGGATCCCCGGCAAGTACCCGGCTCTGCGCAAGGAGTGGGAAACCCACAGCAATATGCGCAAGTCGGACTGGTGGGTGACCAACGTGAATTACCTGCGGCTGAGGACGGTGGAGCTCGGCTACACGCTGCCTCAGTCGGTGATCGACAGCTTCCGGATTCGTAGCGCGCGGATCTACGTGACCGGATCCAACCTCTTCTCGCTGGACAATGTCGGGGAGTTTGGAATCGATCCGGAGGTCGCTTCGGCAAACGGGCTCCAGTATCCGCCGCTTCGAATGATCAACGTCGGAGCGAATGTCGGCCTCTGAACCGCCTCCACCGGAAATCCGAACTTCTGCGCGCAATTGATCATGCGATTCGAACTACGCCGCATCCGGTCCCTGCTCCTGGTGGGAGCGACCCTGCTGGCCACGTCCTGCGACACGCTCAGCCCGGAGTTCCTGGACCGCGAGCCGACCGACCTGCTGCTGGAGGACCAGGTCTGGACCGATTCCAAGCTGGTGCTTGGTCTACTCGCCAACTTCTACAACCGGCTTCCGGAGATCTATAGCGTCGCCCACAACTACGAGGGCTTCGCGCATTTCGACGAAGCAATGTGGTCGGGCGGCAACAACTCGCCCAACGACATTGCTGCCTATCCGTACGGATGGTGGTCGATCTGGGATTACAGGCTGGTCCGCGACCTCAACCTCTTCCTGGAGAAGCTCGCCGAATCCGAGCTCGAGCCCGCGGATATCGAGTTGTTCACGGCTGAGGGTCGCTTCCTGCGGGCGTATGTGTATTTCGAGATGGTGAAGCGGATGGGGGGTGTGCCGATCATCACCCAGACGTACGAATACGACTTCAGCGGTGACCCGTCGTATCTGCAGTTCCCGCGAGCAACGGAAGCGGAGGTCTACGACTTCATCGCCGCCGAGCTGGATGAAATCAAGGACAAGCTACCTGCTGAGCCGAGCTATTCGCGCGCGACGAGATGGACGGCGCTTGCCCTGAAGTCGCGAGCCATGCTCTACGCCGGCTCGATCGCGAAGTACAACAGCGCGATGTCCCAGCCGATCCGGACGCAGGGCGGCGAAGTCGGCATCCCGGCCGACCGCGCTCAGGGATATTACGAGGCTTCGCTGGCCGCCTCTGAGGAGATCATCGCGAGCGGACGCTACAGCCTCTACCGGAACAATCCCGATCCGGCGCAGAACTTCTACGAGACCTTTACGAACATGCAGGACAATCCGGAAGTGATCTGGGCCCGCATGTTCACGCTCAATGGGAAGTATCACAACTTCACCTTCGACAACATTCCGCGATCGCTGCGCGAGGACAATGAGTCCGGATCGTTGATCAACCCGTCACTGAACCTGGTGGAGGCCTTCGAATACCTCGACGGGAGCAGCGGCGAGTTGCGCACGCGCGACGAGAACGGGGACTACATCTACTACGACGACCCCGCGGACATCTTCGCCAACAAGGATCCGCGGCTCTGGGGCACTGTCATCTACCCGGGTTCGACCTTCCGGGGACAGCCGGTGGAGATCCAGGCGGGCGTGCTGCGCTGGAATGAGGCGACCAGCTCCTACCAGGAGATCAGCTCCACGACTCCTGGAACGAGGTACACGGACGGCGGCGTGCTGGTGGGTGCCGACGGGCCGGTCGACTTCGATAATGTAACCCACAGCGGCTTCTACATTCGCAAGTGGCTCGACCCCCGGCCGGGTTCCGGCCAGCGCGGCCAGGGCACTGACATCTGGTGGATCCGCTTCCGCTACGGTGAGATCCTGCTGAACGCCGCCGAAGCCGCCTTCGAGCTCGACCGCACGGCGGACGCCCTTCGATACATCAACGAGGTGCGCGAGCGGGCCGGCTTCGGGCCGAACAGCCTCAGCTCCCTGACCATCGATCGTATTCGCAACGAGCGTCGGGTGGAGCTGGCCTTCGAGAACCATCGCTTCTTCGACATGAAGCGCTGGCGGCTGGCGCACGTGGTCTGGAATGGGAATCGGTCCTCAGAAGACGCAATGGTCCGCTCGCTCTACCCCTACCGAATCGATCGGCCGGGCGATCCGCGGGACGACAAGTATGTCTTCATCGAGAGGGTGGCGCCCGACTTCCTCCAGCCGCGCTTCTTCCGGCTCGGTAACTACTACTCGGAGATCAACCAGGACATTCGCAACGCGAATCCCAAGATCGTTCCGAACCCATTCCATTGATCGAACGGCCGGCGACTCATCACGAGAGATGCTTATGAACAGGTTCGCTTCACTTGCGCTGATCCTCGCCGTGCCGCTCGCGGCCTGCGAGATAGACAACTACCCGGCGCCCAATGCCGAGATCACCGGGCGGGTGGTTTATCAGGGCGAGCCGGTCAATGTGCGCCAGAACGCCATCGACCTCGAGCTGTGGCAGGACGGTTTCGAGCTACGGCGTGAAATCCCTGTGAACCTCCATCAGGACGGCACCTTCGCGGCGCGCGTCTTCGACGGGGTCTACAAGCTCAACCTGAAGGAAGGGGTCGGGCCCTGGCGCGACAATCCGGATACGGTTCAGATCACCCTGAACGGGTCCGAATCGGTGGACGTGCCGGTTGAGCCCTACTTCATCATCGAAGGCGAGTCGTTCACGCTGAACGGGAACACGCTCACCGCAGCCTTCGACGTGCGCCGCGTCGTCGAGGGTAGCGTCTTCGAGCGGGTGGGCTTGTACGTCGGACGCACGCAGTTCGTGGATTCGCGCTATCACCTGATACGCGCGGAGCAGGAGGGCGAGCTGGACGGCGATACCGGCCACTTCACGCTCACTCTCGACCTCGCCGACGCCTTCGCCTCGCATCCGCAACTCTTCGTGCGAGCCGCGGTGAAGACGGCGGGGGTGGAGGAGATGCTGTACACGCCGGTCGACACGCTCGAGCGGCCCTGATCGCACGCTATTCATCCGTTCACCGGAGATCCGTTCACCGGAGGAAGGAAGTACGTTCATGTCCGCTTCAGTCCCTCGCTCCTCTCGCCGCCGTCTGCGGCCGCTGCTCGCGCTCCTCGTGGCCGGTGCGACAGCCGGCCTGGGGGCGTGTGCGCCGGCCACGCCGGCGGCGTCCCCTCCAGGCCCGGAGCGCTCACAGCAAGCACGGGCTCCGCAAGGGACGGAGCGCATCCAGGTGCTCTTCCTGGGTGATGCCGGGCATCACCGGCCGGCGGAGCGCCTGCGGGACGTGGCCACGCCCCTGCTCAACCGCGGCATCGAGTTGCACTACACGGAGAACCTCGCCGACCTCCACCTCGAGAACCTGCGGAAGTACGACGCGCTCCTGCTGTATGCGAACTACGAGGGGGACCTCCCCGCGGAATACGAGCAGGCGCTCCTGACGTACGTGCGCGAGGGGGGCGGCTTCGTGCCGGTGCACTGCGCGGCCGGGAATTTCCGCACCTCCGAGGCCTTCGTGCGACTGCTCGGCGCGCAGTTCGCCTCGCACGACACGGCCACCTTCCGCACCCGCATCGTGGAGCCGGATCACCCGGTGATGCAGGGCTTCGAGGGGTTCGAGAGCTGGGACGAGACGTACGTCCACAAGAACCACAATCCCGAGGGTCGTACCGTGCTCGCCTACCGGGGCGACGAGCCCTACACCTGGGTGCGCGAGGAAGGGAAGGGTAGGGTCTTCTATACCGCCTGGGGCCACGACGAGCGGACGTGGCGAAACCCCGGTTTCCTGGACCTCCTGGAGCGGGGGATTCGCTGGGCGGTAGGCCAGGACGTGCCGACGGCGCTCGCCGAGCGCGAGATCCGCGATCCCTTCGAGTATGCGGTGCTCGACGTACCCTTCCCGCCGCCGCACCGGGTGCGGATGCAGTATGAGGCGACGGTGGGTCCGATGGACCGGAAGTCGAACTACCCCCTCTTCTACCAGATGCAGCTCGCGCTCTCGCCCGAGGAGTCGATGGAGCGGATGATCGTTCCTCCCGGCTTCCGGGTGGAGCTGTTCGCCAGCGAGCCAGACATCGTCAACCCGATCGCCATGACCTGGGACGAGCGGGGGCGCCTGTGGGTAGTGGAGTCGGTGGAGTATCCGTACCCGCGCGAGATGTGGCCCGATGGCGGTGGGAAGGACCGGATCGTCATCGCGGAGGATACCGATCACGACGGCCGCGCCGACAAGTTCACGGAGTTCGCCGACGGTTTCAACATCCCGACCGGGCTGACCTTCGCCAACGGCGGCGTGATCGTTCACCAGGCGCCGCAGACGATCTTCCTGAAGGACACGGACGGAGACGATCGGGCGGACGTGCGGAAGGTGCTGTTCGAGGGGTGGAGCCAGCGGGATACCCACGCCGGGCCCAGCCATCTTCGCTATGGGCTGGACAACTGGGTCTGGGGCGTAGTTGGCTACTCGGGCTTCAAAGGCACCATCGGCGGCGAGGAGCACGAGTTCTCCATGGGCGTCTATCGCTTCCGCCCGGACGGATCCAAGTTCGAGTTTCTGCGCCGGACCAACAACAACACCTGGGGGCTCGGTTTCAACGAGCAGGGCGGCGCCTTCATCTCCACGGCGAACGGCAACCCGAGCACGTATCTGCCTTTCCCCATCCGGGGATACGCCGGTTTGCCCGAGCTGGAAGCGGACGTGACGCAGAGCCTCGCCTCTACGCCGCGCATGATCCCGCTCAGCAACGAGTTCCGCCAGGTCGACTGGGTCGGGGCTTACACCGCGGGCTCCGGCCACGCGGTATACACAGCCCGGACCTACCCGAGGGAGTACTGGAACCGCATTGCTTTCGTCAACGAGCCGACGGGACACCTGGTCGGTGAGTTCCTCCTGGAAGAGAACGGCTCCACCTACAAGGCCGAGTACCCCCGCAACCTGGTCGTCAGCGACGATCAGTGGTTTGCACCGGTAGTGGCGGAGGTCGGGCCCGACGGCAATGTCTGGATCGCCGACTGGTACAACTACGTGATCCAACACAACGCGGAGAGCGATCGGCAGAAGCCCGCACCGGGCAACGCCTACGCCAACCCGCTACGCGATCGCCAGCACGGCCGGATCTACCGGATCGTCTACGAGGGGGCGCCGCCCGCCGAGCCGATGTCGCTGGAGGGGGCGAGTCCGCAGAAGCTGGTCGAGACCCTGCGGCACCCGAACCGCCTCTGGCGCATGCATGCGCAGCGGCTGCTGGTGGAGCGCGGGCAGCGCGACGTGGTGCCGCGGCTGATCGAGCTGGTTCAGGACACCTCCGTGGACGAGCTGGGGCTGAACCCGGGAGCGATCCACGCCCTCTGGACCCTGCACGGGCTGGGTGCGCTCGACGGCTCCGATCCCCGCGCACTGGAGGCGGCCCGGACGGCACTGCGGCACCCCTCCGCGGGTGTGCGCCGCAACGCGGTGCAGGTGCTACCCGCCACGGAGGCAACCACCGCCGACGTGTTGGCGGCCGGGCTGCTCGAGGATGAGGATCCGCAGGTGCGTCTGCAGGCGGCGGCCACTCTGGCCGACCTGCCGGGGTCGGAAGCAGCGGGGCGGGCGCTGTTCGCGGCCTTGCAGCGCCCGGAAAACGCGAACGACGAGTGGATGCGCGAGGCGATGGCTCTCGCCGCGGCGAAGAGCCCGCAAGGGTTCCTCGCGGCCGCGGCGGCGGCCGGTGTCGAGGGAGCTCCGCCTCCGGCTCCGAACGCGGAGGATGCTCCCAGTCCGGTTTCGACCCTGGCGGGGATCGTGGGGCTGGTGGCGCGGCATGCTGACCCCGCTGCCGGGGGCGCCGCGGTCGCGGCGACCGCCGGGGAGGCGGACGTGGTCCTCGAGGTGGGCGTGGTGCCGGACGTCCTGAGGTTCGATCGGACCGAGTTGTCGGCACAGGCGGGACAGCGCGTCCGGATCGTCTTCAGGAACACCGACAACATGGAGCACAACCTGGTCTTCATCGAGCCCGGATCGCTGGCGAAGATCGGACGTCTGGCGGACGAGCTGGCGACCTCGCCCCAGGGGCGCTCGCGGCAGTACGTTCCCGACGCGCCCGAGGTCGTCGCCTCCACCCCGGTACTCGGGCCAGGTCAGAGCTACGAGCTGACCTTCACGGCACCCACGGAACCTGGTCGATACACCTTCATCTGCACCATCCCCGGGCACTGGCGGGTGATGCAGGGCACGCTGGTCGTCGAACCCGCTGCCTCCCGCTGAGCGGCGGCCACCACCAACCGCGAGACACGCATGGCTCAAGCATCCGGACCTGCACGGCCGATCAACGCGAACCGGCTCTTTTTCGGCACCTGCTTCGCGCTGGTACCGACCGCGGCCTCCTTCGCCATCCTCGGTGACGTACTGGGGGCCCTCAAAGCCGATTTCATCCTCACCAACTACCAGGTAGGGTTGATCGGCGGCGCGGCTCTCTGGGGGATGGCGATCTCGCAGATCCTGCTGGGATCCTTCGCGGACTTCGGCATCAGGACCATGTTCCGGCTGGCATTCCTGTGCCACCTGCTGGGCGTGGTCACCATGGTGTCGGCGACCTTCACCCCGGTCGCGAGCGGCTTCTGGGTGCTGTTCATCGGCGCGATCCTGCTCGGGCTTGGCAACGGCTTCGTGGAGGTGGCGGGCAACCCCCTGGTGACCGCTCTTTTCCCGGACAACAAGACCACCAAGCTCAACCAGTTTCACGGGTGGTTTCCGGGCGGGATGGTGATCGCGGGGCTGGCCAGCTATGTGCTCGCCATGACGCCGCTGGGCGCCTGGGAGTTTCGGGTCGGCCTGATTGCCGTTCCCATCCTGATCTACGGATCGCTCCTCCTCGGCCAGGCCTTCCCGCAGACGGAGGGGGTGAGCGCGGGCATCAGCTTCGGGGAGATGTTCCGGGCGACGTTCACCAGCCCGCTTTTCCTGGTGATGTTCTTCTGCATGATGATCACCGCCTCGCTCGAGCTCGGGCCGATGCGGTGGATCCCGGCCGTGCTGCAGTCGGGAGGCATTCCAGGCATCCTCGTGCTGGTCTGGATCAGCGGGCTGATGGCGGTGCTGCGCTTCAAGGCGGGTCCGCTGGTCGAACGGCTCTCGCCGACCGGTCTGCTGCTGATGAGCGCGATCGTGTCGGGGACCGGCCTCTACATGCTGAGCTTCGCCGAGTCGATCGTGATGGCGTTCGTGGTCGCCACGGTCTACGCGGTGGGTATCGCCTTCTACTGGCCGACCATGCTGGGCTTCGTGAACGAGCGCATCCCGCGTAGCGGCGCGCTGGGGCTGGGTCTGATGGGCGGCATCGGCATGGCCATCAGCGGCGCCGTGACCATTCCGGTGATGGGGAACATCGCCGACCACCACGTGCCGGACCGGGTTCCGGAGCAGCAGACGGTCGCGCTCCTCACCGAAGCCACCAACACCCTCCCGGCCATGCTCACCCAGGTGGAGCCGTCCCGGCAGGGAGATGTGGAGACGGCGGTGCGGCTTTCGACCCGGGCGCTCGACACCTATGAGCAGGCCGGCACGCTCTCCGGCAACGAGACCGCAAATGCGCTGCGAGCCATAACGAGCAGTGGCGTGGAGGCGCCCATCGTGGGCGATGCGGCGGATATTCTCGGGCCCGCGGAGAACTACGGAGGACGCATCTCCTTCCGCTACGTTGCGCCGTTGGCGCTCATCATCATCGTGATCTTCGGTATCCTGTACGCGCGGGACCGTCGCGCGGGCGGCTACCGGCCGGAGCGGCTAGGAACTCAGCGCGAGCCGGAGTGGGCCACCTCGCCCGGGCTCAACGCCGAGGACGTGCTGCGTTGACCTCCTCCACCCGATCCAGAGCGAAATGACCACGTCTATTGCGCTTCGTTCGCTGGCCACTGCCCTGGGCGGCTGTGTGGTTGGCCTCCTGGTCGCCTGCGGCGATTCCTCACCCGAGCAGCAGGCCGCCGATGAGCAAGCGGCCGCCGTCGCTGCCCAGGCACCCGAGGATGGCCCGGCCGTGCTCATCGTGGGCGGCGGCTCGAGCCACGATTTCGACGCCTTCTTCAATCAGGCAGACGGGGCCACGCTGGCCGAGGTCGGGGCGGAGGTCACGTATACCGATCAGCCGGGTGAGGTGCTCGGGCACCTCGAGCACGCCGATGTGCTCTACCTGACCAACAACCAACCGCTGCCAGACTCGGCGCTGCGCTCCGCGATCCTCGCGCTACCCGCGCAGGGGAAGGGGCTGCTGATCGGCCATGCGGCCTCCTGGTACAACTGGGAGGACTGGCCCGAGTACAACCGCACCCTGGTCGGCGGGGGTTCGCGGGGCCATCGCGCCTACGGGGAGTTCACTGTCGAGGTCACCCAACCGGATCACCCCATCATGGAGGGCGTGCCCGCCAGCTTTACGCTCGCCGACGAGCTGTACCGCTTCGAGCGCGACGACGAGGCGACCCCCATCACCGTCCTGGCCACCGCCCGGGAGGAGGAGACCGGGATGGTCTTCCCCATCGTGTGGACGGTGGACGTGCCCCAAGGGCGCGTGGTGGTCAACACGCTGGGTCACGACGGCGCTGCACACGAGCATCCTGCCTACCGGAAGATCCTGCAGAACAGCCTGGCCTGGGTCAGCGGGGAGGGATTCTGATGAGTCAGGTGGGAAAGCTCCGCTTCGTCGGCGTCAAGGAAGCCGAGCACGAGCGGCAGCCGACGGGGCTGCACCACTGGCTCTCAAAGCCGGGGGTGACCGAGGCCGAGAATCTAGTGCTGGTTCGGGTCTATATGCCGCCGGGTCAGGGCCACGGCTTCCACCGCCACCCGGAGCTCGAGGAGATCATCTATGTCCTCTCCGGGACGGCGGAACAGTGGGTGGGCGAGGAGCGCCGCCTCCTCGGCCCGGGCGAGATCGCCCACATTCCGCGCGACCTGGTCCATGCCACCTACAACGGGGGCGACGAGGAGCTGCAGTTCCTGGCCATCCTCTCCCCTGCCCATTATGAGGGACCTTTTGCGGTAGACGTGTATGACGAGGAGCCGTGGCGTTCGCTGCGACCTCCTCTCTCCAGCGAGAGCTCGAAACCAGAGGCCCGGACGGGATGATGAGTACCCGGCGCACGGTGCTGCTGATCGGCACGCTCGATACCAAGGAGGCGGAACTGGTCTATGTCCGCGGGTTGATCGAGGCCCGCGGACACAATGTAGTGCTCATGGATGCCGGCATCCTGCGTGACCCGGAGACGATGCCGGAGGTCACCGCCCGCGAGGTGGCCGAGGCCGGTGGAAGTAGCCTCGAGGCGCTGCGGAAGAAGGGCGACCGAGGCAGCGCGATCGACGTGATGATCGCGGGGGTGCGCAAGCTGGCGCGGGAGCTGTTCGACGCGGGCCGCGTGCACGGCGTGCTCGCCCTCGGCGGGGGCGGCGGGACCAGCATCGCCACCGCCGCCATGCGGGAGCTGCCGGTCGGAGTGCCGAAGCTGATGGTCTCCACCCTCGCTTCCGGGAACACGCGCCCGTACGTCGGCGAGACGGACATCACCATGATGTACTCGGTCGTCGACATCGCCGGGCTGAACCGGCTGTCGCGTCGCATCCTCGCCAACGCCGCTGGCGCGCTGTGCGGGATGCTCGAACAGGAGGTGCCCCCCGCCGAAGATCACCCCATCGTGGCGGCCACCATGTTCGGCGTGACCACCCCGTGCGTGGACCGCGTGCGCGCGCGCCTCGAGGAGGCCGGATACGAGCCGCTGGTCTTCCACGCCACCGGCACCGGTGGTCGGGCGATGGAGAAGCTCATCGACGCCGGCTTCGTCGTGGCGGTTGCCGACATGACCACCACCGAGTGGTGTGACGAGGTGGTGGGAGGTGTCCTTTCCGCCGGCCCTGACCGACTCAGTGCGGCGGGGCGCGCGGGGATTCCGCAGGTCGTCTCTTGCGGGGCGCTGGATATGGTCAACTTCGGCGCGGCCGACACAGTGCCGGAACAGTTCCGCGACCGGAATCTGTACCGGCACAACCCGATGGTGACCCTCATGCGCACCACACCTGCGGAGTGCGCCGAGATCGCCCGCCGGATCGCGGAGAAGCTGAATGCCGCCCGTGGTCCTACAGTCCTGATGCTGCCGCTGCGCGGGGTCAGCGCGCTGGACAAGGAAGGCGGGGCGTTTCACGACCCCGAAGCGAACGCGGCGCTCTTCGCCGCGCTTCGTGAGCATGTGCGACCTCCGGTCGAGATCGTCGAGGTGGACGCACACATCAACGATCCGCAGTTCGCGGATGCGGCCGTCGATCGCCTGCTCGAGCTGCTCGGGCGTTCATAAACCTCAACTTACCGTCAGGAATTCGCTTCATGCCTTTCATCAGTTACGAGGAATGTCTTCGCCGCCTGCGGGCGGAACGCGCTGCCGGACGTCCCATCATCGGTGCCGGCGCTGGTACGGGGATCTCCGCCAAGTTCGCCGAGCGCGGTGGAGTGGACATCATCATCATCTACAATTCGGGGCGTTACCGGATGGCGGGGCGGGGAAGCTCGGCCGGGCTGATGCCCTATGGCGACGCGAACGCGATCGTGCAGGAGATGGCGGGTGAGGTGCTGCCGATCGTGAAGGACACCCCCGTGCTGGCGGGCGTCTGTGGAACCGACCCGTTCCGCTTCATGAAGGTGTTCCTGAAGCAGCTCAAGGAGATGGGCTTCGACGGCGTGCAGAACTTCCCCACCGTGGGCGTCATCGACGGCAACTTCCGCAGGATCCTCGAGGAGACGGGCATGAGCTACGACCTCGAGGTCGAGATGATCCGCACGGCGCACGAGCTGGGGATGCTCACCTGCCCGTACGTCTTCGACGAGGAGCAGGCGGTGAAGATGGCCGAGGCCGGCGCCGACCTGATCGTGACCCACATGAACACGACCGTCGCGGGCTCGGTCGGCGTGAACCCCGAGACCGCACCGACGCTGGACGAGGCGGTGGAGAGGATCGCGCGCATGCGCGACGCCGCGCGCTCGGTGAACCCGGATGTCTTCGTGATCTGCCACGGCGGCCCGATCGCCTACCCCGACGACGTGCAGTACATCCTGGACAACACCGACGGGATCGACGGGTTCTTCGGGGCGTCGAGCATCGAGCGCCTGGCTGCCGAGCCGGCGATCGAGGCGCAGGCGCGCGCCTTCAAGGAACTGCGCATCCCCGCGCGCCCCGAGCCCGTGGCCTGATCGAGGCAGCGAAGCCAGAGGCCAAGAAGCCAGGAGCCAGAAGTCAGGAGCCAGAATCAACGGGGGATGGCGCCAGAACTCGCGAATCCCGATCCGTCCTTCTGGCTCCTGGCTCCTGGCTCCTGGCTTCTAGCTTCTGTCTCCTGACATGTCCCCTCTCAACGACATGAACTGTCATCCCGCCGGGCCGGTCTGCACTCTCCGAAGGGCCGAGTGGAGGATTGTAAGTTATTGTATATCAATCTGATGCGGAAAATGGCAGGGCTGGCACGTGGCCTGATCCGTGGCTCGGGCAGAAGGCTGTTGATGTCCGCATCCACAGGAGGTTGCTTTGCGACGGCTAGCCCTGCTCCCCTTGTTGCTCGCCGTTCTGTTCCTCGGCGCCTGCGATGATATCACCGGGCCCGGGGGGCGCTCGCTCGACGGTCGATGGAGCACTCGCTTCGACGGTGAGACCATTCGCTTCTCTCTGCGGGACGACCGCGGCGACGTTCGCGGCTCCGGGGATTGGGGACGCGACGACGTTTATGTCTGGGGGGAGCGCTACGATTCAGACGTCTACCTGACCTTCGAGTTCGACCGCTTCAGCCCCATCGAGTTCGAGGGGGAGATCCGCGGCCGCGAGATCGAAGGGCGGCTCTACGGCTCGGGGCTCGACGGAGAAAGGGTACGGTTCAGACGAGATTAGGCCGCGAGCCGACCGAGTGGGCCCGCTGGCCGCGAGGGGCTGGGTAAAAAGGGGGTGCGGGGTGCGACGTGTGCGCCCCGCACCCCCTTGTGCCGCAGCGCGGAGAGCGGCACTGTAGGCTGGAACCACGCGCCGTCGTGGCGCACAGCCCGTTCGCACTTTTCACCATCGGACCATGCGGACTCGAAACCTCTCTCTGAAGAAGGTCCACACCGCTCCTGTTGTCGGCCTGGTGCTCACCGGCCTGCTCGTCGCCGGCTGCTCCTCCGCCGATAGCGAAGGAGCCCCCGCAGAAGGTGCCGCGACCGAAGGAACCGCCACGCAAGGAGCCGCCCAGGCTGGCGCTCCGAATGCGCTGACGGCTCAGGAGCAGGCGGAGGGGTGGGTGCTTCTTTTTGATGGAGACGACCTCGACCAGTGGCGAGGCTACCGCCGGGATACCCCGCCGGCGCGCTGGCAGCCGCAGGACAGCGTGCTCGCCTTCGTCCCGGAAGGGGACGACGGCGGTGACCTGATGACCCGCGAGCAGTTCGGCGATTTCGAGTTCCGTTACGACTGGCGGATCTCGGAGGGAGGCAACAGCGGAGTCATCTATCGAGCGACGGAGGACTCGGACGCGCCCTGGCACACCGGTCCGGAGATGCAGATCCTCGACGACGAGCGTCACCCGGACGCCAACGCCGGGGTGAATGGCAACCGCAGGGCCGGCTCGCTGTACGACATGATCGCGCCGACGCCGGGTGTCGTTCGCCCCGCCGGGCAGTGGAACGAGGCGCGCATTGTTGCGAACGGCAACCACGTCGAGCACTGGCTCAATGGCCAGAAGGTGGTCGAGTACGAAATCGGCAGCGAGCGTTGGGACAGCCTCTACCAGGCCAGCAAGTTCACCGAGTATCCTGGCTTCGGCGTCCAGCAGCGCGGCTACATCGTGCTGCAGGACCACGGGGATCCGGTCTGGTTCCGGAACCTGAAGATCCGGCCGCTGGGCTCCTGAGGCCGGGCACCAGGTCGCTCGCCCCGACCGGGGCGAGCGATCCGACGGCGGCAAGCAGGAGGGAAGGGGGATGGCTGAGACCACCATCGTTGCGGACCGCAGCGGCGATCTGCGGCTGACCGAGACGGAGAAGCGCGATCGCTACGGTGAAGTCGTGCAACTCATCGAAGCCACGATCGCCGACGAGCGAGATCTGCTGACGTGCATGACCTCGGTCGTTTGCCTGCTGCACAACGCGCTGCCGTACTTCTACTGGACCGGTTTCTACCGCCGCGTGGCTCTACGCGAGCTGAGGGTCGGACCCTACCAGGGTACGCTCGGCTGTCTCACCATCGACTTCGATCGCGGGGTGTGCGGCGCCTGCGCGCGCGAGCGGCGCACCATCATCGTTCCGGACGTCGATGTGTTCCCCGGCCACATCGCCTGCGATTCTGCCTCGCGCTCGGAGATCGTGGTGCCGGTTTTCGATGCCCACGACCGCCTGATCGCTGTGCTGGACGTGGACAGCACCCTCCCGGCCGCCTTCGACGAGATCGATCAACTCTATCTGGAGCAGGTCGTGGCGCTGCTCCGGTCGAAAGAGGTGCTCCCCCTGGTGTACGTTCCGCCGGCGCCGTCCCGCAGTGTCCAATCCTGAAGCACGCGGCTCCGCTCGGCACGTTCTGAATCGCCCGTTCCTTCCTCACAGCGATCGCACGGATCTCCGCCACGACACTCCCTCCTCCGGGCGGAGCGCGCCGTGGATCATGATCATCTCCCCCACGTTTTCGGGGGTAAGGAGGCCCACGAGCCGGCCGTGCTGGTCGGTTACCGGCAGGGCTGGACAGTGGGACTCCTGCATCAATCGGAAAGCCTCCGCAAAAGATGCCCACCAGGGGATCGAGGGGATGTTGGTGCGCATCGCCTCCTGAACCGGTGCGTCGGCGCCGCGGCGCCGGAGCGCGGTGATGAGGTCGTCGCGAGTGAGGATGCCCAGAACGATCCCGGCTCCATCCACTACCGGGAAGTCGTGCTGGTGGGTGTGGAGCAGGGCGTCGGCGGCGTCTGCCAGCGTCGCGCTCGGCGGCAGCGTGCGGAAGTGCGTTACCATGGCCTCCGAGAGCGGGAGCGTCTCGGTGACGTCGCGCATCTGCGAAGCGGCGGATTCCTGGGTGGCGCCCAGGTACACGAACAGGGCGATGAAGACCAGGAAGGGGTTCGTGAAGAGCCCCACGAAGCCGAAGAGGAAGGCCATCCCCTGTCCGATGCGGGCCGCGACGCTGGTGGCGCGCACGTAGCTCATCCGCATCGCGAGGAAGGCGCGCAGCACGCGACCGCCGTCCATGGGGAAGGCCGGCAGCAGGTTGAAGAGCACCAGCATCACGTTGACGGTTAGCACCTGCGCGAGCAGCGCCGCCGCTCCCGGCTGCGCCAGCGCCTCCGGATCCGCCATCTGGCCCACGATCAGGAACAGGATGGCCGCGATCGCGACGTTCACCGCCGGACCGGCGAGCGCCACCACCAGTTCCTGCTTCGGGTCGTCCGGCATCCGCTTCAGCCGCGCCACGCCGCCAATCGGCAGGAGCGTGATATCGGGGGTCTCGATGCCGTACCTGCGGGCGGCGGCCACGTGTCCGAACTCGTGCAGGAGCACGCTGGCGAAGATGAGGAGGATGAAGATCAGCCCGCTGATGGCGGCTGCAGGTCCCCCCTGCCAGTAGTAGATGATCCCGATCCAGACCAGGAGGAGCAGGAAGGTGACGTGGATCTTCACGTCGGTTCCCGCCACCCGGAGAATGGTGAAGGACCAGCGCATCGAGAACTCCTGCGAGGTGAGATTCGCTCTGCGGCGTCGGCTGCCGCGCCGCGTCGCCTCTCCCGCCCTCGAGCGACTACCTCGGATGTGGAACGCGCTGGTGAGCGGGAACAGGCGGCTTCAGGTGGAGCGGTAGGTGGCTCCAGCCGCTCTACTGAGCACGACCTGTTCCTTTCGTAGCAGTCTCCAGGCCCGGCGGAGCGAGTGGGTGCCTCGCTGAGATGAGGGAGTACGGAAAAGGGCTGGTATCCTCCTGACCTTTCAGATCTTGCCGGCTACCTCCAAGGGTTACGTTCGCGATCCTGCGGAGAGCTCCGCGTCCTCCTCGCCCGCAAGAAGCTCCATCTCGGCGGTCCGCTGCCCGACTCGCTGGGTGAGTGGCACGAAGTCGACGATCTGGTAGCGCCGCTCCCCTCCCGGGGCCGGGACCGTGACGATCTCCCCGCTCGATCGACCCAGCAGCGCCTCGCCCAGCGGCGAAGACATCGACAACTGCCCCTCCTCTGGATCGACGAGGTGCCCCGTTAGCAGGGTCACCGTCTCCTCGACACCCGTATCGAGATCACGGATGCGGACGAGTGAGCCGTAGCCCACCCGATCGGTCCACAGCGTTCGAGGGTCGATGTGGGTCATCCCCGCCAACAACTGTCCCAGAAACCGGATTCGCTTCTGATAGATCCGTTCCACGCTCTCCGCCAGTTCACTCTCGGAGACCTCCAACGACTGCGAAAGCCGCGCGGACATTCGCAAGGTCAGCTCGTGCGATAGGGTTTCCAGCTCTTCTCCGATCCGCGTCTTTACCTCGGCCAGCATCATTTCCTCCTGCGCGGGGGCGGCGCGGCGGAAGCGCCGCGACCCAATCGTTGGCGAGCACGGGACGATGAAGGTCACTCGTTGATTCAGTCCCTCCGCCCGGGTGATCGTTACGCACCCACCGCGCAGCTCAGGCCTCGGCGAAGATGGCGTCGCGGATCTTTGTGCGAGCCCGGTGGAGCAGCACGCGCTGGTTTCCATCGCTCAGGTCGAGCGCCTCGCAGACCTCCTCGGCGCTCCAGCCCTCCAGATCCCGCAGCGTGATCACCTGCTGCTGCCGCGGGGGCAGCTCGCGGATTGCGGCTTCGATGCGGGCCTGCAGCTCGCGACCGGCGAGCTCCTCGTCGGGATCGCTTCCGCTGGCCAGGTTCCCATGCCACTCCAGCGGCCCCGTGCGCTCCGGGAGGAACAGCCATTCGAGCTCCTCTCCCGTGCTTGCTCCGGCTGCGTTGGCGGGCACGGCGAGGTCGCTCATCGGAACGCTGCGCGCCTCGCGACGAGCCAGGCTGCGGGCACGGTTGGCGAGGATGCGGAAGACCCATGTCTTCAGCGAGGCCCGTCCCTCGAAGGTGTCGATTCCCCGCAGCACGGCGAGCCAGGTCTCCTGGACGGCCTCCTCGGCATCCGCATCGGTGCGGACGTAGCTCCGGGCCACGCGCAACATGGGCGAGTACCAGCGGTCCAGCAGCCGTTCGAACGCGGCCTCGTCGCCATCCCGCAGTGCCCGCAGCAGCAGGGTTTCCGCGCTGGCCTTCCTGGGTGTCGGCAGCGGCGGCGGAAGGTCGGCATGTGACAGCGTGCCTACGCGCTCACGCGGGCTCCGCAGCCACTTTCGAGTCGTCGATTTCACGTCAGCACCTCGTTCCAGGGTGACCATAACATCATGGGGCCGCCGCTGCGGCCCCATGAGGATCCAGCTCTCGTTGTGTGCGTACGCCGGAGTCAGGCACTGGCCGCGATCCGATCGGGCGGGTAGTCGCGCTTCCGCCGCCCGAGCGTCTGGCTGACCTCTGCCTCGCCCATGCCTACCATATCAAACACTGTCGATACGGAAAGGATCCTCAGACGTCGCCTTCCTTGAGGCGCGGCCACTTCCACCAGGTCGCCCTCGCGTCCGCCGAGCAACGACTGGCCCACGGGAGAGCCGATCGTGACCTCCCCCGCGTCGAGATCCAGGTCGTCGCCATTCATGATCGTGTACTCGAACGAATCACCCGTCCGAAGGTCCTCTACCAGGATTCGAGAGCCGAATCCAGCTCGATCGACCATGACCATATCCGTCCCCACCCGCTCCAGTCCGGCGAGTACGCGCTTCAGATAGCGAACCTTCTGCTGAACGGCGCGCTGCCGGTCGAGAATCGCGGAATACTCCTCGGGCGTGTGCTCCATGCCGAGCATGTGCGGGATGTGCTCGGTCAGCTCCCAGATCAGCTGCTCGAGCTGGCTGTTGAGTCGGCTTTCCAGAGAGGTGTTCATGGACTCTTCCGCAGATGTTCGCGACCTCCAAGCGCATCGCCCAACCCCCTCCTTGGATCGAATTTCGCGCGGGTTGTGGCTCCTGACGACCGGAGAGCGAGGTCGACATATGTGCATGCCCCCGCCGCATGGTCGATCTGTTCGGCCCATGCGGCGGGGGCTCTTCGTGCGTGTCTCTTACTTGGAGAGTCTCGCTAGCGGCGCAGATGTTACACGGCGTCCGCGAGCCGCGGAGAACGTTGTGCTGGCAGCTCGACGCACGGACGGGGGCGGGCCGGATTTCACGGCGGGCGTGCCCGGATGTCGAAAGAGCTGCCACCGTTTTGCCAGTCCGTAACAAACGGCACGAGGAGCGGACCATCAGGATGGACGCCGAACCGCTCCCGCCATCATGGGCTCAGTCGGAGGGCGAGGGAGGTCGACCGGTCGAGGTGAGCAGGTGTGCGGCCGGCGTTGACCGGTCGTCCGCATACGAACCAGACCCCAGTGCCATGAGTCTTTCGGTGATTTTGCCGCTACACGACGCGCTCTTCTCGCCGCGACTGATCCCGCTCCTCATCGAGCTCGGCCGGCGAAGCGATGCCGTGGTCCACGTCGTCGACCTGCGCCCCTCCCCGGATGCCGCCGATGCGGCGCCCGGCCGCAGTCCGCGCGACGCCGGCTTCGGGAAGAACGGGCGTCAGCACGCGCTGCGCGAGGCGTACGTCGAGAGCGTCGCCCACCAGATTGCCGACGTGCTCGGCAGCACCCGCGTGAAAGTGGCAGTGCGGGAAGGCGAGCCGGGTGAGCAGCTGGCGGAGTACGCGCGCGAGCGCGACGCCGAGCTGATTGCCATCGGGACCGAGGACCGGGACGAGGACGGCCACGAGGCGGCGCTCAGCTTTGCCAGGGCGCTGGCCCGCTACACCGGCGTAGCAGTCTTCCTGCTCGCGTCCTCCCGCGACGAAACCAGCGGCATCTTCGTCGCCGACCTCGACGGGTCCGAAGCCGCGCGCTCCCGTCTCGAGCTCGCGCTCTCCTCCACCCGTCTCGCCGGTGCCCGCGAGCTGACGGTCTACGCGCTCCCCGATGGCGACACCATCGCCGAGCCACCCCGTCTCCATCCGGTGGCCGGGCGGCCGTAGGGCTTCAGTCGATCTTCCCCTCCGCCCCCTCTTCCAGATCTCGCTTCAGCCGATCGAGCAGGCTCACCGCGGAGACGGCGTACGGCCGGATCCAGCGGTCGTGGATTCGCTTGATCGGGATCGCGTTCAGATGGTTCCAGCGTTCGCGCCCGCGGCGGGCTGGGATCACCAGCTCCGCCTTCTCGAGCACGCGCAGGTGCTGCATCACGGTACAGCGATCCAGGTGGGGGAAGAGGCCGCACAGCTCACCCGTCGTGCGCGGCCCATCGCGCAGCGCGTCGAGCAGCGCCCGACGCGTCCGTGACGCCAGCGCCTTGAAAATCAGATCGTCATTGACTTCGGGGGATGACATGTTATAAAAATATAACACAAGGTGCGGATTTCAAGCGGCACAAGCACAAGGAGGGGAGGATGGAGCTCAGATTCGAGGTCGCCGGACGCATCGCCCGGCCGGTTCACGCGGTGTTCGAGGCGGTGGCCGATCCGTCGCAGCTTTCGCGCTACTTCACTACGGGCGGAGCGAGTGGGCGGCTGGAGCCGGGCGCGACGGTCAGCTGGGATTTCGCCGACTACCCCGGCGCCTTCCCCGTGCAGGTCCTGGCGGTGGAGCAGGATCGACGCATCGTTTTGCGCTGGGATGCCTACGAGGAGGGGGCGGACGCGCCGGCGGACTACCAGACGACCGTGACGATCACCTTTGAGCCGCTCGAGGACGGTCGCACGCTCGTGCGCATCGCCGAGGAGGGCTGGCGCCCGACCGACGCGGGGCTGCGCGCCTCCTACGACAACTGCTTCGGCTGGTCGCAGATGCTCTGCGCGCTCAAGGCGCATCTCGAGTACGGCATCAACCTGCGGGAGGGGATGTTCGTGTAGCGGGGACGGGCTGTGTTGAGGGCAGCGGTAGTGGAGCTTGGGTTATCCGTTATCCGTTGGCTGGTTATCAGTTATCAGTCACCAGTCCGAACCGAATTGCTGGCTCCCCGACACGTCAGTGCGGGCTGGGGCGATCCCGCCCGAACCGGGCGGCCCGCCGCGCAATGTGTGGGCTGACCTCGAAACAGGACCACCGGTCCGGGACGGATAACGTATAGCGGACAACGGATAACCCAAGCTTGTACCGGACAACGGATAACCCAAGCTTGTACGAGTAACCAGATCGAAACTCTGGCGTCCACCTCCGAGCAGGCTCAATCTTCAACATCCCACCTCTCGTCCGCGTCCGTCTGCGAGGTCCTGCCATGGTGATCGCCGGTTTTCTCCAGATCTTTCTCTGCGCCAGCTTCGGAGGCTTTCTCGCCGAGCTGCTTCGCTGGTACCAGGTGCGCGAGTCGGAGCACTTTCCCGAATACGCGCGAGGACTCCGGTACTGGGTGGTGACCGTGCTGATGATCGTCAGCGGTGGACTGCTGGCGGTGCTCTACGGCACCGACCCGCGCAACGCCATCCTCGTCCTCCACATCGGCCTTTCCGCGCCCCTGATCATCAAGACCCTGGCGGAGACTCGCGCCGGCGTCCCGGAACCGACTGTCCCCGCGCCACGTTTTCCCGGACGATCCATGGATCGCCCTGCGCCCGCGAAATCTCGAGCCTCGCTGATCGACTTCCTGGCGGGGCGATAGCGGTCACCCCACTCAAAGGGGGGAGGTCATGTCTACGCCATGGCACCGGAACCGGGGTAGCGTACCGGGCCGCGCCCACGGTGGGTTTGGCTTCTATGACTCCGCCTACCAGATCGCACTGGTGCCCCAGGACGAGCTCGAGCCCGCCGTCGTGGTCGACCATGAGATCACCCATGTGTACTTGGTGCAGAGAAGCAGCATGGGCTTGCTGGAGCGAATCCTCCTCTGGCTGGTGTGGTCGGCGCACGAGCAGGGTGGCGACCCGCGCGTGATCGCGGCAATCCAGGACATGACGAACGCGGTGCTCAGGGCCACCGAGTCCACCCACGAGGCGATCGCGTGGCTCGGAACCGAGATGCAGACAGAGGAGCGTGAGGAGCTGCGTGCTCCACCCGACTTCGCCCCCGGTGTGCAGAGGCTCAGAAAGACGCTCGAGGGTATGCCCGGCCGTCCGGAAGGCAGCCTCGCCGAGCGACACACCGAGGTCATGACAATCGCCGACGAGATCGGCGTCGTGGCGCTCGACCTGCCGCTGATGCGCGAGCTATGGGAGGCCCCGGAGCAGGTCATTCGCCGCCTGGACAATGCCCTTCGTACGACGTCCAACGCGCCGCAACAGCGTTTCGAATGGCTCTGCAGCTACTTCGAGACGGTCCCCTATGCGGAGGCCCTCAGCTGGGCAAAGCGCCGCGCCGGCATTTTGCCGGCCACCGAAGAAGACCCCGACGGGGTAAAAGTCCCGCATCTGCCGCCCGGTGGCAAAGACCGCTCGATCTTCAGCCGCCGTCGCGCCCCCCTCCCTGTGGTGCGTCGGACCGACCTGCCTCGAGCGGAGACCGCGAAGCTGATGCGGACGCTTCTGACCCGGGTTGGGCTGCACGCGCTGGTGACGACCGCCGGAGAACGGCCCGCGAACGTGCTCTCGGACGATGAGCTTCTGGAGGCCTTCGACATTTTTGACGTGACTCACGGATTCCTGTTCGGGCTGGACCGCTATGCACAGACCTGTGTGCTCGATCGCCGAGAAGTCGCCCGCGAACGGCCCCTCCCTGATGATCCCGTTCAAAACGTCTTCCTGCTCGACCTGGAGCCATATCTGATCGTCTCCAGAAACCGGACACCGTCGGTGGTGAACTTCGCTCGTCGCAGCGAGTGGGTGGAGGGGTTGCTCATCCGTGCCCCGATGCGAGGCGAGGACGAAGATGGAACGCCGCTGAGCTCGACCTGGACCGTCGACGAGGAGACTGCGCGTCCGTTTCTCCGATCGTATTCCAACCGGGGAGCGATCATCGCGAGCAGCGTGCGCTATGATCTGGGCGCGGGCGACTTCGAGGGGATGGATTGCCTGGTGGACATCCCTCACGTGGTGGTGGCGATCAGCGACTTCCGCTCGCTCTGGATGCGGCTCATTTCCCGGGGGCTGGCGGAATCATCAGAAGTGGAGTGGAAGGCCATGCCATCCCCGGCGGGGCGGAAGCACTACGGGTTCCTGGTCCTCAAGCCGGCCGACCGATCCTTCCCGGTGGTTCTCAACCCTTCACCGGTCGAGCATTTTCGCCGCGTCGTGAGCGTCGCCGAGGCGCTGCCATCACCCCGCGGCGTGCGCCTCCGAGAGAGTCTCGCGCCGCCGCCCATCTGGCTGGGCGCGATGGAGCACGCCGTGATGACTGCCGCCGCGGTGTTCGAAGTGGGTTCGCGGCCGGATGCAGTGATGATGGCGGCGCTGGCCTACACCGCCAACAACCCGCAGCTCGGTGACTCCTTGAGCCAACTGCAGGAGGCTCTGCGGCGCCCTCGGTGAGCCTCACACCCCAGGGGTGCCGCTGATGGCTTCGATGAGCACGGGCGGGCCCTTCCCACGCTGGCTACGAACCCATTCCGTCATCCCATCACCTCACCTCGCGGACCTTCGGCTTGCGGCGGACGAAGCACGACTTCGCCGTTCCTGAGGTCCCCACAGCCGAGAGCGAGTGCGATGACGGGCGAGAACCGGCGGCGCGTCGGTGTTCGCGGTCAGCTCCTGTTCGAACGGTTTTCCGTGGCGAACGGCGACCGATCGCAGCGGGATCGGTCGTGAGGGCGGAGCCTCTGCGAACCTGGAGTGCAGCGCTTGTGCTCAGCCGCGAGTGTTTCGTTGGTCGAGGGCCGCGACGACCTTCCTGAGCACTTCCCTTCGCTTCTTCAGTGAATCACGAAAGTCCTGCGAGTCCGTCCCGGCGATCTCCATCCCGAGATCGGACAGGACGCTTTCCAGCACGTCGCGGAAGATGGCGGTTTCGGCGGGCGTGAGCTCGACGTTCAGCATGGAGTCCTCCCGAAGTAGGTAAGCCCCCAAGAGCCCCGCAAATGCCGTCCCACCCGGTACGCCGCGATGGGATCCACAGCCGCACCATCCCTCGCGTCGGGTGAGCCGCGATCGATGGACACGGTCTCGGTCGATGTCCATCGCCCGTGTGGTTTGTCGCCTGGGGAGTCAGAGGCGGATCGGTCTCCGCCTC
>DASVBS010000070.1 GCA_036375715.1 Longimicrobiaceae bacterium
GGCTATGGCCGCGGGGATCTCCTCCGGGCACAGGTTCCACCGGCCGGACAGGACGATTCGGGCGCGGGTGCGGAGCATGTCAGCTCTGCGCCGGGCTTCGGCGCGGGCGCGTTCGCGGGTGAGGAGGGTCCGGTTCACGCCGCCACCTCCTCTAATTCTTCCAGCACGTCGAATAGCGTGGGCATCGACATCTTCTCTTCGGCCGCGCGGCAGTAATTCACAGCGTCGATCCAGTACCGGTGATTTAGTTCGTGGCCACGCCCGCGCCGCCCCTGCTGTATCGCCACGTAGGGCACCGTCCCCAGACCCGCGAACGGATCGAACACCAGCTCACCCGGCATGCTGAACTGGACGATCAGCCGTTCCACCAGGTCGAGTGGCATGGGGCAGAGGTGTTGCTCCTGGCCCTTCGCAGCCTGCATGGTGTTGAGCGTCCGCATGCGCACCACGTCGCTCCACACGTCCGGGTGCCACGACTGCGGCTGCAGGAGCATGAAGGTCGGGGGTAGCTGGCCGCGGAGCTCCAGTGCCTCGCCGATCCGGACGTGATGCTCGAAGTCGTAAACGTGGGTGTAGTTGTGCGCGCGGAAGATCTGGAAGACCTGATCAGCCGGGAGCCCCTCCAGGTCCTCGGGGCGGAGCAGTCGGTTTCCGTTGGAGCGGGCGAAGCCGTGCGCATCGATCTGCCATCGGGCGCGGCTGTACCCGTCCGGGTTCTCCCACCCGTCCTTCGTTGCGAACTTCTTCTGCTTCACCACCGGCCGATCCGCATAGCTGTTACTCCGATCGCTCGGTGGCTTGCGGAAGAGCAGCACGTACTCAGGCAGGCCAGCGCCCATCTTCGTGCCGTCTTTGCACTGCTCCGTCCAGCCGAGCCGGTAGGTCTGGTTGTTCTCCCGCACTACGTCGGTCACGATCGTCTTGCGCGCCATGAACGCGAAGCCGTGCTTGCGGAAGTGCCGTATGCAGTCATCCGAGACCGGGTTCACCGTCTGGAACCCCAGCCCGTTGATCCCACCCGGGACGATCCGGTCCTTCACGTGCACCGCCGCAATCCTTCCCGGCTCGAGCACCCGGAACAGCTCCGGCGTCAGGTAATCCATCTGGCGCCAGAAGTGATCGTCATCGTCCGTGTGCCCGAAGTCGTTATAGAGCGGCGTGTACTCGTACTGGTTCGAGAACGGGATGCTGGTGACGATGAGCTGCACGGAATCGCTCTCCATGCCCTTTGTCTCCAGCACCGTATCCTCGTTGACCATCGTCCACCCCTCCCCGCTCGCCTCGATGCGCTGCACGCCGATCGAGCGCTTCAGCGCCTCCGCCATTGCGGCTTCCGACAGCCCGTACTTCCGGATGATTTCCGCCATTTTCTCCACGAGTTCATTGTGTTGCTTCCACTTGCGTTCGAGGATCTTCCGCACCCCCCGCTCGGCCTCCGAGTAGATGAGGTGGATTGTGACCGGCTCGGTCTGGAGGAAGCGGTATAGCCGGTGGACCGCCTGGATGAACTCGGCGAACTTGAACCCAATGCCGAGGAACACCGCCTCGTGGCAGTGGCGCTGGAAGTTGCAGCCGCTCCCTAGCATCACGGGCTTGCCCGCCAGCTCGCGGATCTCGCCATCCGAGAAGGCGATGATCGACCGCTCTCGCTCGTCGAGGTCCTGGCTTCCGTAGACGCTCACGACGTCCGGGATGGCCGCCTCGATCGCCCGCCGCTCGGCCTCCAGGTCGTGCCAGATGATGCGGTGTCGGTCCGGGTTCTCCGCCCGGATCTCCATCAGCTTCGCGATCCGGTCCGGCAGGCTCTCCCGCTTCACCCGCGCAGCCGACGTGACGCTCACTTTGGAGTCGGCGACAAGGCGCAGCTGCCCGTCGCGCTCTTCACCGGCGAGCTTCGCGTGATCGGCTGCGACCTCGTGCCAGACGACATTCAGCGGCGGCAGCGAGTAACCTTCGTCGCTGAATCCGAGATCGGACGGCTTCTGGAGGAACAGCCCCCAGGTCGCAACCCAGGTCCAGAACTCCGCCTCTTTGTGGGGGTGCAGTGTGAGCTGGTCCGCCTTCTCGCTGTTGCGGCGGAAGAAGCGAGTCTTCGCTTCGCCTACCTCCATGATCCCCAGGAAGGCGGCGTAGCTGAGCAGCTCGATGTGTTCGTTGGGCGACGGGGTGGCGGTCGCGACGAACCGGTACGGGATCCCTTCGCCGGCCGGGCCGCTGCGATCATCGTCGGCGAAGAGGCGCATGAACTCGCGGAAGGTCTTCACCCCACCGAACCCACGGAGTACCGCTGCCTCGTCGAGGGAGGCGGCAACGAACTCGCGCGGGTCCAGCTTCCCGTCACGGACCGTCTCGTAGTTGGTAAGGTGGATCCCCGCTTCGTCGGCTTCTTCTATGCGGCGGATAAACTTGAGGCGCGTACCGAGCATGGCCGCGTCACGCATGAACTCCTGCCGCACGCCAAGCGGGGCGACGATCAGGGCGCGCCCACCGGCACGGGAGAGCACGAGCCGGAGGATCTCCAGCTGCATCACGCTCTTGCCGAGGCCGAACGCCGCGAATATCCCACGCCGGCCGCCACGGACCGCCCAACGCACCACCGCGCGCTGGTGGGGCTTCAGCAGCGGGTTGATCTCCGAATCGTCCACGTCGAAGCCGCGGGTCTCTACGGTGGCGGCCTTGGCTTTCAGGAAGTCCAGATAGCCCCTCACGCCGCCCTCCCCGCGCTCCAGCACGCGAAGCATTCGCCGGTGTCCCGCCGGACGCAGCCGACCGGAAGCCCGCGCGAGGGGCAATCCGGCTGGGCGCAGACCAGCGTGCGCGGGTAGGCGCAGCGCCAGTCGCGGCAGCGGTCGCCCTCGTCGTGCAGGGTGTAGAGGTGCGCCGGCCTCACGCAGAGGATGTTACCGCACCGGTGGAGCACGTAGGCGCCGGGCGGGGTCTCGCCCTTCGCCATGCGGTAGGCTTCGCGATGGGCCGGGCGCTGCCTGCCGGCCACCTTGAGGACGCCGTGACCACGCCGCTCGCAGCGCGCGCCGGTCCACAGCCAGCAGGAGCCGGATCGGTCCACCTTGGACCAGAAGCGGGCGGGGTCGGGGAGGGGGAGGGAGCGATCCCCGCTGGCAGATCCGCTGGCAGAAGTGCCCGAATCAGGGGTGAAAAAGCCTATCTGCTCTTCCCGAAAAGCTCCCGATAGTGTAGGTTTTGTGCGGCTAGTTGAGTGTGCCCCGTTCTGGCTGGCAGAAAAAATGCTTAAGTGAAACTCCGCTGAATTCCCCATTTTCTTCTCCCAAGCTTGTTTTTGCTGGCAGACCCGCTGGCAAGACCCGCCCTTCATAGCTTCCGAATCACCCGGTCGAGCTCTTCGTCTACGAGGTGCGAGTAGGTCTTCAGCACCATCTCGACAGTGTCCCCCATCAGCCGCGCGATCTTGAGCGGATGCACGTCCGCCATCGTGAGCCAGGACGCGAACGTGTGCCGCAGCGAGTGCGCGGTGAGCGCGTCCTTCTTCCGGCCGTACCTGATACCTCCCCGCTCGAACGCCTCCTTCGTCCACCACCGCCACGCGCTCCGGTTCAGCGGCTCGTCCTTCCCGCGCAGGCGGAACAGGTAGAGGTCGCCCGCGAACTCCAGCCGGATGTGCGCGCGGATCCACCTAGCGAGCCGCGGGTGCATCGGGATCGTCCGCTGGCTGTTGTCCGTCTTCGTGCTCCAGGCGAACTCGCCACCCCGGTTCTGGATGTGGATCTCCATGCGGCTCAGATCGACGTCGATCCCCAGGCGCAGGTTGGCCGCCTCCCCGGCGCGCAGGCCCGCGTAGATCCCCACCGCGACCCATGCGGCGTATTCGGTCCCGCGGTTCGCCCATAGCACCTTGGCCGCCTCGTTGCGGCGCAGGAACTCGACGCGAGTGCGCTTGATGCGTGCGGCCCGAACTCCCTTCCGGCTCCCGTGCCGGCGCCAGAAATTGCGCTGGATCGTCCGCGGCGTGCCGTGCTTCTCGCTGCGCTCTTCGTCCTCGTTGATGGCCCGGTCCCACAACTGTGCCGCGATGGAGTGCGCCACGGTCTGCGTGCGCGGCATCCAGGGCTTCCCGCCCGTGGTCTCCTTCGGTCCACTCAGCCACGCCTCGCCCTGGCTGCGCGTGATGGACCCCACCGGAACGTCCTTCGTGATGTTGCCGCCCGGTTCCCGCTCGACCCCGAAGTGCGCCTCCAGTCCCCGGACGATCACGAGGTAGGTGGCGACCGTCTCCGGGCTCCGGTGCTGGCCCTTCAGGTGCTTGAGCCAGGCGTCAACCGTCTCCCCGAGCATCACCGGCATCGGCGCCTTCCCAGCTGGCTCGTCGGGTGGAGCCTCGACGCTGGACAGGTCGAATGAGCGCACGGCACGATGGACGGCCTCGATCGACACCTTCCGGGCACGCAGTCGGGCGATCACCGCACGGCCGCGCTCAGTCTCGAGCAGCAACTTGAGCGATTCCGCCCGCGCGTCTCTCTCGTCGGGATCGTCCGTGCGGGCCAGGATGTTCAGCCGCCCGCCGGGCAGGCGCGGGTCGCGGAGATCGATTCGCAACGCCGTGCGCGTCTCGGCAGTGCTCACGCGCTCCGCTTCCGGGCGTGTGATCGCTCCTCGTAGTAGCGCTGCAGCGCGGCCCTTGAGATCCGATAGCTCGGCCGCTTCGCTCCAGGGCTCGACACGTCCAGTACCTCGGGCACGCCGTCGTTCCACCGGAACCACCCGGACTCGATGAGATCCCGCACCTGCTCGGGGCTCTGGCCGGTGCGGCGTGCGAACTCACCTGTGGTGAGCCCCGCGTAATCGAACTGGTGTTGCTGCCTCGTCCGCATGGCCCTATCCGATGAACAGGTGCACGTCCGCGTCCTCCGACCGCGCGAGCACGGCGTCGATCTGCCGCGCCCGGAATGCACGCACGCTCTCGCCCGGATGGCGGCGCGGGGTCACGTAGCCCGCGAACCGCTGGCGCAGCGACGGGCGCGGGAACAGGACGGAGAGGAGGAGGCGGATCACCTTGCCCCCTCCAGCGCCCGCAGCGCCTCCCGGGTGTCGAGCTGATCCACGGACGGCCCGGCGCGGTCGTCGTGCGCCTCGGTCGCCTTCTCGGCCACGGCCGCCAGGGCCGCCTCGTAGGCGGCGCGGCTGGGGAAGGTCACGGTGATGGTCTGCTGGCTCATTCGGATCTCTCTCAGGATTTGTCGGTTGACCCGCGCTCTCCAGTACGCCCTCTGCCGGTCCGGCCGCCCCCTTCGGTGCGGGACGCTCGGGTCCAGTCCCAGCCGCTCGCGGCGGCACTCATGGCAGACGGGCTTGTCGGTGTACGTGTTGACCGGGATGCCGCAGTCCACGCAGGGCTCGCGGCGCCTCGGTGGCCTCGTCTTGGTGGTCACTGTATCGGTGCAAGCAGCGGCAGGGGCGGCGCGTGGTGGTGATGGAAACTCGACTCAACATGGTGATTGTTGTGCGCTCGCCCCTGCCTGGATTTCATAGGTTCAGTCCCACTTGCTGCCTCTCTGCCGCCTCCCGCTCGGCCGCCTTGCGCATCGCCAACTCAGCCTTGAGCCAGGTGATGGCGTCGGAGGGCGTGCCCCGCGTGAATCCCTCCGCCAGCCGACGCTCCAGACCCGCGCGCTCCTCGTCGGTGAACACATGGCTCGCCATCATCTTGCGGATCAACACGGCCTGGGAGGTGGTGGCGTGGGTGGTCATGCCGCGGCGCGCACCTGCTCCCGGTGCGGCATCAGCTGCTCGCGGCAACGGTCCAGGTCCGCGACAAAGGCATCCAGCGCGGCGCCGAGCGCGGCCTGGAACTCCGCGTCCCGCTCGACCGTCACGCGCACATGCGGCAGGGCGGGCGAGTAGGCGAACAGATCCCACCACGCGCGGCCCGTCAGGTACATGTATCCCTGCACCTGTGCCCGGTAGTCCGCCGCGAGCTTATCAGGCTCGAGCATGTAGCCGATGTGCGTGTGCAGGGCGGGGCACTTGAAATCGACCCCGCCGTCCGTGCCGATCAGGCCGTCCGGGGAGCCGCCGACGCGGCCATCTTCGCGCAGCACGAACCCGACGCGGACCACGTCCACGTCGAATTGCATCTCGTAGAATGCGCGGGCCTCTCCCTCCATCTCGCGACCCCGGTCGGTCCACGCCGAGCCGCCGTTGCTCCAGTCGATCGGGTAGCCGAGCAGCCATTCCGCAAGGAGTTGGTTTCTGTACTTCGACGCGGATTTGCTCGGCTTCAGCGTGGCCGGCGTGATGATCTCGCTGAACCTCGACGCGGTGGGTATTCCGAGTCGGGCGTTCATCCATTCCGGCGAGCCCTGCTCCATCGTCAGGATCCTCATGCGGACCTCTTCGATTCGAGCGCCTTCACGGCGCGGCCCATGTCGGCGGCGCGCAGGTCGGAGAGCTCCTTGACCCCGAGCCAGCGGAGGAACTTCACGCGATCGACGCCCACCTCGTCGATCAGGGCGTCAAGGTCTGCCGCCTGCCGGTCGGTGATCGTGTCCGCGCTGTACTGACCGTTGCCGTCCTCGTCGTCGTCGGCGGTCGTGATCCCGAGCGCGGCGATCAGCGAGTACCGCATCCCGTAAGTCTGCGCGGCCCCGTACTTCTGCTGCGGGCTGCTGCCGGCTTTGGACTCGAAGGGCATGGAGACGTTGGTGGTCTCCGAGTGCCCCATCACATGCATCACGCGACAGGAGACGTGCATCAGCTTGTCGTCCACCCGCGTGTCCCACGTCCACGTCAGCCCATGCTTGGCCGCTACCGGGCGAGCCACCCGGTCGATCTCCTCCAGGGGTGCGTACGTGCCGGCCCGCCTTGTCCCGTTGCGCGTGACGCTGAACTGAGTGTTTTCGCGCGTCTTGGCGATCGGCGGGCAATCCTGGCGGAACGCCGCCAGCGCCTCCACGAATGCCGTCCGGGCGTTGCGGTCGGTGATCCGCTCCTGAAGCGCCACCAGCCGCTCCAGGGCCTCGACCGACATGTCCCGCTCGATGCCGAACTTGATGAGCGCGAGCACGCTGCCCGGCTCACCGCCACCCTCGTCGGCCACCGGAAGGGCGGCCTCGTTGTGCTGAATGATCTCCGTAGCCATCACGCCGCCTCTTATAGTTGGTTATCCGCATCCGACTCGCGCCGGCACTCCTCACACGCCGGGCACCCCGGATCGATCTCGGTTGTCGCCACCCGCCGCTCGGGGCAGTAGCCGCACAGCACGTCGCCGCCGCCCAGGCAGTCGGGGCAATCCTCGGCGCGCGTGATCGGCCCGTACCCGCCCGGGAACTCAGGCCCCAGGCGCGGGCCGCCGCCGAGCTGGCCGGTGCCGCAGCAGGTGGGGCAGGGGGTGGTGCTCACGATGCACCCCCCACAGCCGCAGCTTTTTCGTGGCGCGCCAGCACCTCCCGACGCTCGCGCAGATCGGCCAGCACCGTGCGGCCAGGGGCGGCCTCGTCCCGCGCTGCCCTCCGAAGCGCGCCCTGCTGATGCGCTAGCGCCTCGACCAGCGCCTCGGCCTGCGTGGGAGTCAGGTAGAGGCAAACGTCCTCGCTCTCCACGCGCCCTCTGAGGCTCGCGCTGGAATCGCCCGCGCTGACGTTGACCGTGGCCGAGAGGCTGACGTAGACCATCGGGCCGTCGAAGGTGCACGCCAGCCCCGCCTTGATCTCGCCGTCGCGGACGTGGATGCCCACATGGCGGCTCACTCCACCACCTCCGCACCCTCCGGCATCGCGGTGTGCGAGCCGCAGTTCTGGCACTGGCCGTATCGCGCGGGGATGATCCGCGCGCCCGTCTCGGCAGCCAGTCGCTCGACCCACGCACCGTACTCTGGCGCGGCGATCCAGGGGCCGCGGTGCCCGGTGGCGCAGGTCCGGCGGCGGGGCGGGATGCGCCCGGCGGCGAACATCCGCCGCAAGCGGGGTTTGACTGTTGGTGTGGCGTACATCAGATTCCTCCCTGTCGGGGTTCGGGCCTTGTGCGGCCCCGGCATGGCGTCGTCGGTGGCTCAATCACCGGCGGCGCCGACTCATTTGTAGGTCAGGCGCCCGCTGTCCTGCTTGGTCGTCTCGTAGAGCGGCCACCCGCCGATCTTGATCTCCACGAACCGCGCGGCCTCCGTCCGGTTCACCGGCGGCTTCTGCTGCCCCTCCTCCTGCGGTTCGTCCCGCTCCATGTCGATCCCCGCCTTCCAGCCCGCGAGGTAGATCACGCAGGCGCCGATGTAGAGGATGAGCGCGGTTTGCCAGGTCATCGGATCGCCTCCGCAGCCAACATGCGCCTGAGCGTCCCGATCACGCGGGGTAGGTATTGCTGGTGAATTCGGATCGCCTCGAGCGCCGCCCTCGGGTCGTGCGGGTCGCTCTCCCCCTCTCCCTCCCCCTCCTCCTCTTCCGGGGGCCAGACCTGATCGATCACCTCCCGCAACCACATCCACATCCGCAGTGCTCGATGCCTGCTCAGTCCAAGTCGTCGCATCAGTAGGAAGATCGCTGCGAGTCGGTAGAGGGGATTGGACGAATCGCCGTTCATCGCGCGGGAGATCCCGGTCGGGCTAACGCCGGGAAACGCGGCGGCCTTCATGCGCTTCTGCGACACCCCATCGAAGGCGGCGAGGAGCTCGCACGCGGCCTCGTCACGGAGGATGTCCGCCAGCCGTGCCAGGTCCAGTGCGCTCGGTACTCTCTTTTCCCGCCGCAAACCAACACCTGTTTTTTGCGCGACATTTGGCGCGTACGCGCCCATCGTGGTAGGGGTGGTCATGGGTGGGTGTGCCCGAAGAAGGGGGTTATGGGTGAACGGAAGCGGAGACGGACTGGTCCATGTCTCGGTGATCCTCGGCCGCATCCTGGCGGACCTCGGGATCGATCTTCCGGCGAGCGGCGGCGCGCTCCCTGTTGTGCAGCGCGAGGTGCTCCGACGCGCTGACAAAACGAAGGTTGAGGGGGTGGTTGTTGAGCTTGTCTCCGTCGATGTGGTGGATGTGCTCCCCGGGCTGGAGCCGCCGACCATACCAAGCTTCGGCGACGATCCGGTGCACGTACTTCCCGTCCCACCTGACGTATCCGTTGCTATGAAAGGTGATCTTCGGCCGCCTCGCAGAGCGGTGGCGCATCCGGACACCTCTGGCGACTAGGCGCAGGTACACGCTGTTGCTGTCGCATCCGAACTCGCGGCCGATCGCGTGGGTGCTGTGACCCTGCTCGTACATGGAGACCATGACGTCGATATCCTGCTCCGAAAATGGCAGCACCCGGGTCGCGCTGATCCGGAAGACTTTCAGGGAGTGCCCCTTCTTGAAGTGGCGATGCTCGCCCTTCTTGAGCCCCGTCTTGGAGCAGTCGTATGGCAGCACGGACGTGCGCTCGCCGCACCCGCACCGGCAGAGTCCGGCGGGGACGTTACTCATCGTTGACTCCTTCCTCGCCGATGGATTCGGAGCACGTCGAGCATATCGCGCTAATTCCTCCGGCGACTTGGAACGTCCGCCAGTGTGGGCCTTCCCGGCCGCAGCGCCCGCACGGCAGCAGTCGAACGGCCACTCGGGCGCGGTCGAAAGCCGAGGCGATTGCGCTGCCGAAGAGGTAGTCGGCGCCGGTGAGCGTAGGCATGGTCCTAAGCGGCGCGCTGCTGGGCGATGAACTGCTCGACCGCGTCTCGCACCGCCTCCTGCACCGACTGCTGCCCGCGGCGCAGGCGGATCGCCTCCAGCTCGGCCCATTGGGAGCGGCGGAGCCGGATTCCCTTGGGGACGGTGGCGTCCTTGTTCCGGTGCACCGGCTGCTTTACGTTGCTCATCTTGTGCGTTCGATCTGGCGTATTTCGTGCGTTTCCGGGCTTTTGCGCCGGTTTGGCGGCGCGTGCACATTCAGAGTAACGCGTACCTACGCGTAAATCAAGGGGCATGACGAAAAAAAGTTCCCGCAGCCCGGAGGACATGATCTCCGAGGCGCTATCGAGACTGCCGCCGAACAACTATGAAGCCGCTGAAATCCTGGGGGTTTCGGAGGGGTTGATACGCGGATGGCGGGCGGGTCAGTACCCGAAAACGCTGCGCGCAGATACGCGCAAAGCGTTGGAGGCGTTTCTGGCGGGGGTGGGGCGCTCGCGCCACAACGGGCACGGAGACGGGGCCGCCGACCACACCCCGGACGCCACCGATCCCACCTTCTCGCGCGTACTGGCGGAGTTCCGCGAGATCGACGCGCACCCGGACTGGAGCGAGCGGTCGAAGCTACTGCGCCGGGAGCACGTCCTGGCCGCGATGCGGGAGGTCAACTCAAACAGAGAAGCCCGCGCGGCGGAGATCCGGGCGCGGGCTATCGAGTTGGAGGCTGAAGCGGTGAACGGCCGGGCCAGGCCCCGGGCGGACGAACTCAGTTCAGACCGCGTTGAACGGCTGTGGGATATTGTGGAAGAACTGCTGCGCGCTCGCCGCCGGCAGGGCGAGGGAGGCGGCGAAGGGCGTCCGCCCACCAGTCAAGAGCCTGACGCCCCTGGTCCACGCGGCGGAGCAGGCTGACGCCTTCCTGGGGGTCGTCGCAAAGGATGTCTCCGGGGTGGGCTCCAATCTCGGGAATGGCACGTTCGACAACGAACAACTGACGGAACCTGTACGGCATGACGACTCCTGATAGGGAGGGTGGAGAACGACCGGCGTGGACAGTGGAGGAGCGGGCAGGTTGAATGCCGCCAACAAGGAACGGCGTAAAACTAACCCCGGCATCCGACACCGAACAATCACCCGGCAAGGGGTGCCCCGACGACTGCAACGATCCATGCAAAGTGCAAGGGGCGCCCGCACGCCCCTGCCGTCCCGAAAATCACCGACTACTACCGTTATGCGCCTCGATCCGACCGATGGGCAGCTGATCCACGCCTTCT
>DASVBS010000071.1 GCA_036375715.1 Longimicrobiaceae bacterium
GGAGCTTTGCGGTGCTGCTGGACCAGGAGAATCAGGGCGAACAGCCGCTCCTCGTGCCAGGGAGATCGCAACAACTCGAGAGCAGCCTCGGTGGAGAGCCCGCGCGCTTCCCGGGCGAGGGCACGGAGCTGCGGCACGCGAATGCCGAGAAACCGATCCCCCTCCGCGTACTCCCCGGGGCCCGTCTTGAAGAATCGCTGCAGGAAGACCGCGCGCTCCGGATCCGCGAGCCTGGCCAGCTCGCTTCGCACGGCCGCGAGGTCCGCAAGCGTAGCGCCACCCTCGGCCCCGGCCTTGCCCGCAGAGGGCTTCCTACCCGGCCTTGCTGTCGACGTCTTCTCCGGCATGCACAGTTCTCCGGCTCAGGTGGCGGCCCATCCGGTTCGTGCCGTCTCGAGTTCTCCGATGTACAGGAGGCCGCAGCGCTCCGAGGCCGCCAGACGCCCGGCCTGGAGCGGATAGTGAAGCTCCACGTTCCCACCAGAGGAACGAGGGGTGGCCGGTCGGGTATAAGGGATACTCCGCACCGGGGGCCATCGGGTCCCCGCGAGCGAAGGGCCCGCGGCTATCGTCCACCGCTGACGATAGCCGCGATTCTTTTTTCGCCGCCCGGGCGCGTTCGCGGACCGCGACGAGCGAGCGGCGCGGCACCCTGCAGGAAGCCTTCCATGAAGAAGCTATCCGAGTTCCCTCGCCCGAAGGAAGGGGTGCGAGCAGGGATCACGTGCCCCGTTTGCGGCGACGCCGTGCTGAGACAGGAACTGGTTGGCAAGGCTGGCGCTCACAACGGGTACCGGCTCGTCTGCAGCCGGCGCGGCTGCCCGTGGCAGGGAAAGGACCAATAGCCGATCACGGCGAGCCCCACAGATCAGGAGCTCGCACTCAACATGAACCGCGATGGCGAGTTCACTGCCAGAAAAGGGGGGAGTATGGACCCGATGGAAAACAAGCAACAGCTGCTGGAGCGGGTGGCTCGCGAGCTCGGAGCGGCGATGCACCGGCAGGCCGGGACGCGCTGGGGCGCCGTACGGACGGCCAGGCGAAACCTGGGCAACCGCCATGTGTGGCGGTTCCGGACCGCGAACGACCCCGACCGGTTTCTGGTGCTCTCCCACCGGGCGATGACCACGGGTGACAATCCCGTTGCCCGCCTCCTCGCTCAGCTCGAGGAGCAGGGCTGGCTCGATCGCCTGCAGCGCGGCCCCCAGACGCAGTTCCGGCTCGGCTCTCGCGGTCGCCTGCAGGCGCGACCGCTCGAATAGCTTCGCATCAGACCCTCTCGGTGCGCGAACGTACTGGAAGGGTGCTAGAGGTGAGGAACGAGCCAACGGCTGAGGCTCGTTCCTCACCTTTTTTTTACTTCCCTGCCGCCATCGACCTACTTCCGTGCTGACATCGAGCTGAGCCAACGCCTCTTGCCAGAGCAGGTGTTAAAACTCATTGCTTGACCCCCCGGCGGCGCCCCCAGTACGTTCCGCCGGCACGATCGGGGTATACCAGTCATGCCTGGACCACATACTCGCCCGCGATGTCTGTATGCGGAGTCTGCGCAGCATAGATAGCGACAGCTCGTCGATCGTCCGGTCGGGAGGTGTAAAGATGCTGGCACCTGTCCTCGGATTCGCTCGCGCAATCGTCCTCGGCGGAGCTCTGGCGATGGCAGCCGGGCTCCTTACAGCACCAGCCTATGCCGCCCAATCCGGGCCTGCAGCCATCATCGTCGGCGAGAACGCCGGGCATCTGGAGCGCCTCGCCGCCCGGGAAGTCCAGCGCTACCTCTACCATCTCACTGGTGAGAAGCTCGAGATCAGAAGCGCCGCCGCTTCGAACTCGCCTCGTTTCGCCTCCATCGTCATCGGTCAGTTCGGCACAAACAGCTTGATCAGAAGGCTGGTCGACGAAGGGCTGCTACCCGGTCGAAACGAAGCGCCAGGTCCCGAGGGCTTCGTCATCAGGTCGGTCGACTACGCCGGCAGACCGATTCTGGCCGTGATGGGAAGTGACGACAGCGGCTCGCTCTATGGGAGCTACGAGCTTCTGGAACACTACGGGGCGCGCTTCTACATCGGACGCGACGTCCTTCCGGAATCCAGAACTCCATTCACGATCAGGCCTCTAAACATCGCCAAGGAGCCAGCGGTCCGTCGTCGAGGACTTCTGCCCTGGCACGACTTCCTGAACGGACCCTCCGGCTACAGCTACGAGGATTTCACCTCGTACATCGACCAACTCGTCAAGCTCAAGATGAACACCCTCGTCCTGCACAATTACGGCGGCGCCTACCCGGACGAGGACATGAACGAGCCCTTCATGGACTTCGAGTGCAATGGCGCCCGCCCCGACTCATGGCTGGACACGTCGATCGACAACCAGCGTTGGGGACTGGCGCCCTCTTACGCGGGCGACCTCACCTTCCGCTCCGGCGATTACCTGCCCTACGACGTGCTGGGTTCCGACGCCGCCCGCTATACCAGAGTCCAGCCGCAGACCCACGAGCACATCGTTGCCAAGGCGAAGGCGATGATGCAGAGGGTCATCCGCTACGCCCAGGCGCGTGGCGTGGAGGTCGTGCTCGGCACCGACTTCGACGTGCTTCCAGCCTCGATGCGGGCGGCGGACTGCGACCCGCTCGACCCGTCGGTGCTACGTGCCCGCATCGACGACATCCTCGCCAGCTATCCGACCCTGAAGTACATCCAGATGTACTTCAACGAGGTCAGCGGCACGCAGACGGAGGAGGCCATCGAGGCCTACCGGTTCATGCGCGACTACCTCGCCGAGAAGCGCCCGGAGGCGCGCCTGGTCACCGGGTCGTGGTTTCAGGAGTCGCGCTTCCCGCAGCTGCATGCGGCGCTCCCTCGCGACATCGTCTTCTCCACCCTGTTGCCGCACGACATGACGGTGCGGCAGGAGTGGGCCCAGGTCGCCGCCGAACGCGAGGCATGGCCGGTGCCGTGGATGGAGTTCGACGGTGGGCTGTCCGAGCCTCAGCTCGCAGTCGGCCGCATGGCCGAGCGGCTTCCGCGGCTACGCGACGCAGGCGTCGGCGGCGTCATCGGAATTCTCTGGCGAGAGATGCCCGCGGAGGTGAATGTCGCGTACCTTGCCCAGGACCTCTGGCGACGACCGGGTGACGTGCTACCCGCCCAGGACTTCTATCGGGATTACGCCGCTCACATTTTCGGAGAGGGCGTGGCAGAACAGGGGGCGCAGGCTCTCGAGGAACTGGAGAAAGGCGGAGTCTACCCGGGTGTCGGAGCGCTGCGTCTCACGACTCCCGAATACTTCGGATGGTCGGGTTGGGCGGATCCTTCCGCTTTGTCGAACGCAGACCACTACCAGAGACTCGAGTCCACATTCCGCGCGCTCTCACCTCTCGTCACCACGCCGAGCGGTCGACGAAACCTCGAGTTCTACATTGAGTGGTTGCGCTGGCTTCGCGAATACTGGACCGCGCAGCACAACGTACCGGCGGCAGCAGTCCGGGCCCGGCCCAGGCTCGCCAACTATTTCCTTGTCGATGCTGGGTCGAACGAGCCTGAAAAAGATCTTGCAGCCGATTTCGGCTATTACGGCGGTCCACCCCACAACTCCACCACGAGCGGAGTGGTCGAAAACGACTTCGGCTATTCCCAGGCAATCCGATCGGAGCGATGGTCCAGCGAAACCTTCGGCTACCGGTTCGACATACCGGAGGGCTTTGATCGTTACCGCGTCGAGCTGTACTTCCAGGAGGGCCACTTCGGGGTCAACGTTCCCGGCGACCCCGTGGGCAAGCGGGTGTTCGACATCGCGATCAACGACTCGGTCGTCGCGGATAACTTCGACATCGCCAGGGAA
Source organism: Longimicrobiaceae bacterium (assembly GCA_036375715.1). Lineage (NCBI taxonomy): Bacteria > Pseudomonadati > Gemmatimonadota > Longimicrobiia > Longimicrobiales > Longimicrobiaceae > Longimicrobiaceae bacterium. Next base: position 3,841 of record DASVBS010000071.1, read on the forward strand.
GCCGGGGGGTCGTTGAAGGGCATCCGCCTCAGCTTCGACATAGCGACCAGTAATCGGGTGCTCGACATTCAGTTCCGGTCCGTCGTGTCCAACCCGAAGGTCGACATCATCAGGGCGTACCCGATCGACGCGTCAGGCAAACCGCTGCCCGAAGAGTATGAGCCTGGCCAACCCGCGCAGGCGTGGGAGGACCTGAAGAACAGCGGATTCCGGGAGGCCATCGACGCCTACCAGCACATGGTGCGCGACCTGCCCAGCCTCGGCGGGTTGGTGTCAGCTGCCGGAGGCCGCTGGTACACGACCGCGTCGGACTGTCGGCGTTGTGCCCGGACGAGCTACACCACCTACGAACGGCAGGTCTTCGACGAGCTTCCCGTCGCCCCGCCCGACGCGTTCGTCGTATATGGCACCACTGACGGAGCACTCCTCGCGTGGCGCGCACGCGCGGGAAGCGACAGCACGGATATCGTCGGCTATCACGTCTACCGTCGAACCGTCGCGGATTCCGCCTTTCATCGGGTCACCAGCACACCAATCACCGAGACAAGCTACCACGACACCGTCGACGGCGAGGTCGTCTACGCGGTCACAGCGGTGGGTCGCGACGGGACCGAGAGCCCATACTCATACGAAGAATCAGTCGCCGCGGGGCGTGCCGACCACGAGCCTCCGCATCTGCTGCTGCTCCCGCGAAACCTCATGGGTACCCGGGGTGAACCGCTGCCGGTCACAGTCATCGCCGTCGATCAGCGAGCACCAACACACGTCCGCGTCACCCTGCATTATCGCAGACTCGGCGAGCGCGGTTGGCACTCGGTGCCGATGCGACACAACTCGCTGGCTCGACCTTATGCGTTCTTTGCAGACGTGCCGGCGGCCCATGTGACTGGTGAGACCATTGAGTACTACGTCAGTGCGTCCGACGGACACAATGCCTCATATGCCCCTGCGGGTGCGCCGCGCCTCACCGCGAGCGCGGTCATCATGCAAGTCGACTCACCGGTGCCCGAGATCATCCGGAACGTCGAGGCAACATGGGATCCGGAGGCCAGGGGTGTGATGCTGAGGTGGCCTTCCGCAGGACCCGAGACGCATACGTACGCCATCTACCGCTCCACCACACGTAGGTTCGAGCCTGACCGCAGCAACTACGTCACCTACGTGCCCGCCCAACAATGCTTCTTCCTCGACGTCAACGTCGAGCCAGGAGCGACTTATCGCTACCGCATTCAGCCCGCGAACGTCGATGGACGAAGCGCTTCGCCAAGCAAGGAGGTCGCGGTCCGGATCCCGACCAACTGATCCGGGAAGGGCTTCCTCGATGGAGCGCCGGCCGGCCGCACCCAGCGACGGCCGGCATTCCTGCAGCGCCACGGCCCTCAGGCGGTCGTGATGAACTCATTCAGGGACGAGCCGACGGAGTGGCCTCGTCCCTCACGCCTTTCTCTTTTCCTGCCGATACTCGACCTGGCCGACGCTTCTCTTCCGGAGGCGCCGGAGCCGCAGACCGTGCGGCAAAACTCCACCTGCGCCTCGTTCGTCGCCATGCTCAAACCGGTCATCCTCACGGCCGTAGGGAGCGCCCTGTTGTTCGGCTCAGCGCCCGCCCTCGCCCAGTTACCACAGATCCGGCACGGAGAGCCGATCGGCGGCACGCTTTCCCCGACCGACGCCACCAACGGAGACGACGCCTACTCCGACGCCTACGTCTATCACGGAAAGCGCGGAGAGCGGCTCACCATCTCTCTACGGTCCGAGGACTTCGACGCGTACCTCTTCTTCGCGAAGATCGTGGATGGGCTTCCGTCCGAGGGCACCATGCAGGGGGACGACGATGGCGCCGGCGGCACCGATGCGCTGCTCGAAGTCGTCCTGGAAGAGGATGGCGAGTACGCGGTTGTCGCCACCTCTTACAGTCCGGGCCAGACCGGCGCTTACCGCCTGGCCCTCCTCAGCGATGGGGGGATAGGAGGGGAGGGAGGAAACGCCAGCGAGTCGACCATTTCCATCGGCACGTCCATTCGCGGCTCACTGGGACCGGGAGACGAGCTGCTCGACGACGGCTCGTATTACGATCTCTACACGTTGCGGGCTCGTGCGGGACAGCAGGTCGAGATCGTCTTGCTGTCCAACGACTTCGATGCCTATCTCTCGGTCGGGCGGCTCACCGACTGGGACGCGACCCTCATCGACAGCGATGACGACGGGGCGGGCGGGACGGATTCCCGGCTCCTGCTGACGATCGACGAAGACGGGGAGTACTGGATCCGCGCCAACTCGCTGGGTGAGGGGGAGACCGGCGCCTACAGTCTCACCCTGACCGAGGTGGAAAGCCGGCCTGCGCTGGCGCCGATCGGTGCGCTCGCGGCGGGGGAGGAGCGGGACGGGGAGCTCGGGCCGCCCGATCCGCGCCTGCAGGACGGGAGCTACTTCGACGAATACGTCTACCGAGGCCGGGCCGGCGAGCGACTCACCATCGACCTCGAGTCGGACGATTTCGACGCGTTCCTGGTGATCGGTCGGCGCGTCAACGGCGCATTCGAGTATCTCGAGGGCAACGACGACCACGACGAGACGCTAAACTCGCGTCTGGAGTACACCGTTCCGGAGGACGGCGAGTATATTATCCGCGCCAACTCGATGGCGGGCGACTCGACGGGGCGCTATACATTGCGGCTGCGCTCCAGCCGGTAGGCCCTCCCGGATCGCACGTGAGAAATTCCCGCGACGCCACTGAACTTCCCGCGAGTCCTGTCCAGCGGCTCGCGGATTGACGACGAATCCGCCCCGCTGCTACGAACCTCGTGCGCGTACCCGACGTCCCACCTCCTACCCTGCAGCCGCTGCGCATTCCGGCCGGCTGGTTCATCAACTGGAATACCCTGCTCGAGCTCGATCCCGCGGACGCCGAGGGCGGGGCTTTCGGCGGCTCCTCCCTCTTCCGCGCCACCAACGAGCAAGGACGCTTTCTGATCGACGTGGAGTGGCGCCCTGAGTTCGACCCCGAGGGGAGCTATCGTCTATGCGTCGAGTACGCGCCGTGGGAGCGCGACGAGCGGGGCCGCCGAAGGAAGGACCTGCCACTTCACTTCCGGGACGCCGAGGTGGTGCACCGCTTCGAAACCCGCGCGCGGAGCGAGCTCGTGCGGGAGCTGGAGGCGTGGCTCTGGAGGGGGGCCACCTGGGTGAGGGAGGGGCACTGAGGAGACTCAGCTCCTCCGCGACCCTCCCTGTCCGCCGTGACTACCGGGTGATCAGCTAGGCACCCGCTGGGGAGGTGCGGCATGGCATACCAGCCCGCACCACCCGTATGTGCTTCCCCAAGCAATCCACCGTAATTCGTAATCCGTAAATCGTAATTCGTCCTTGAGCAGCAGCCGCCCCTATTTGCCCGCCACCAATAGCTTGGCTTCTCTTTCCCAGGGCCGTTCCGAATACGGTACGACCAGATTGCCCAACCACCAGAATGGCAGGTCAAAGCCCCAGTCGAGGTGACCCACAACCAAACCTTGTGGCTCTGTCAGCGCGAGTTGTTGAATTCGCCTTCCAATTGTGATGAAGGATTGGTCGTACTGAATCGCGTGAACCAGCTCATGGCTGACGGTCCTGTTGCGCGCCCGGGTGCCCTGTCCCCACAGCTCTCTATCCACGAACAGAACTCCCGCAATCTCCTTCCCTGCATCGCGTTGGCTACCTCCAGGTCCGTCGTCGATGAATATTGGAGCGCCATTGGAAAGACTGGTCTCGAGGTCGAACGACAGATCCGGGTTTGCTACCGCGTACGCCACCATGACTGCGCCCGGCACGTCGAGCCGGATCGCGAACGGGTTGGGGCGATCCAGCACATGAAGCCGCATCGGCCCGAGGGGGAGCACTACCTCCGAGAAAGCCGGGCTTCCGGTGCTCGCATTGTACACCATCGACGAACCCACCGCGGATACCTCGCGTCCCAGCAGACCCGCCCCGAAGAACGGCTCTACCGAGAGCCGCTTGCCGGCGAAAGACACCGCGCCGCCTGTAGCACCCTTCACAACCGCATGCCAGAGGTCTCCGTCGCGCTCGCCACGCAATACCCCCGCGACGAGTCCCCCCAGGACGACGTTCACGCCGAACGCCACCGCCATAGAGCCGATATCCGTGCCGGCGACTGCCTCACATTCATCACCAGCGCCCTCGCGGTTACAGTCGCTGTCCTGCGAAGCTGCGATACCGGCGTTGAGGCACAAGGCGAGGGAACAGGCCACGACTCTAGTGGCCGCCGCGCACAATGAACCCTTTCCGGGGCTCGAACCCACCAGGCCTGAGATTCTTTCGTTCACGCGCTATTCAGCGTGCTCTTGATGGAAACCACAGAAGGTCAGGGAGGACGTCACGGAGTGCGCAGAGGGGTTCACGCTTTGGCGGAAGGCTCTCGATCGCTCGCCGCGCTGGTGAAACCGACTGATGATTCGACACCCACCAACGCCGTCGAGCACGGATAGGTATTAACCTCCCCTGTGCCCACCGCGCAATCCTCCGCGACCTTGGTGGCTCCGGGTTTCCGCCGCAAACTCAGTCCTACGAGGCTGCACTCCCTGCGGAAGCACCTGCTGCGGCACCGCTGAGGTCGCTCGATGGCCATCTCGGTCGAAGCTCCTCGAAATCGACTCCGCTGTGGTCCGAAAAGAAGGCCCGCCGGATCTACCCTGATCGTGGGGCCGCATGTCGTTCGTACAGGAGGAGCTACACCTCCGCCACAGCGCTCGTTCGAGGTTCGGTCCGGCCCGCCCACCCTTTCGCGATCAGCGCGGCAAGCACCAGATCGAACCCGATGCAGAGAGCCGCGTATCCGCGAGGCGTGTAGAGGAATCCGGGACCGCTCGAGTGGAGCAATACGTCCCACAGCGTGTGCACCGCCCAACCGAACGCCAGCAGGGCCGGCGAGCGGCGGCGGATCCCGGCCACCGCGATCGCGCCGAACGCCGCCACCCCCGCCAGCTCCACCGCCACTCCACTTACCGACTCGCCCACCACGGCGAAGACGACGTAGATCAGCGCCGCGACCAGGAGCGCCGTCCCATGACGCCGGCCGGGGTTGCGCACGGTGGGCAACCTGAGGATTGCCGCGAAACCCGCCGCCAGTGCCGCCCCGACCACCAGGAGACCTATCTGCTCGATCATCTTCGGTTCTCCAATCGCTTCGTTTGTGGGGGCTCGAGCAGCCATCGCTCGGCGTTCACCGGCGCGCTCAGCGTGCGAAGGTAGGCTTCGAGCTGAGCCCGTTCCGCTGCGGTGAGGTGCAGCGGGTGGATCTCGCTGCTCCCTGCCGGCGCGGCCGGCGCGCGGTCGTAGTGCTCGATCACCTCCGCGAGGGTGGCGATCTGGCCGGCGTGCATGTATGGCGTGCGCTCCGCTACCCCGCGCAGGGAGGGCGTCTTGTAGGCTCGGGTGAGCTCTGCGGCCTCGGAATCGAGAAACTCCAGCTCCGCGCAATCCTCGGGCTTCGCGTCGCTGTAGCGACTCCAGCAGTTGAACTCGTCGGCGAGCACCTGCTTCGCGCCCAGCGCACGACCGACGTCTTGAGGGAGCGAAGCCACCGCCGGCACACCCGTATTGTGGAAATGGTCGTCTGTGAGAAGCGGGCCGTTGTGGCACTGAGTGCAGTTCCCCTTTCCGATGAAGAGCTTGAGACCCGCCTCCTCCCGGGAGGTGAGAATCCCTTTCGGCGCGCGGCCGGTCTTCGTCAGGGCCTCGGCGTAGCGGTCGAAGCGGGAGGCACCCGGCTGCAGGCGCCGCTCGTAGGCGGCGATCGTCTTGCCAATGTTGGCGAACACCCGGTTGACCGCCTCTCTCTGCGCCTCGGGCATTGCCTCCCACGCCGCCCGGGCCTCGGGATCCTCCACCGGGCCGGCGCGTCGCGGCACCTGCGTGAGGTCGGGCAGCGGGCCAAAGATCCGCTCGTAGTCGGCGCGGTAGTGCTCGGCGACCAGGTGAGCGTACTGAGCCCGCGTACCGCCATGCTCGACCGCGCTCTCCAGCGGTCCCAGCGCCTGGGCCCACTGGCTGTCCTTGCGGCCGTCCCAGAAGAACCATGCTCCGTGGGCCGTTCCCGCGATCGGCATGGTGCGCCGATTGGTGCGGCCGACCCCCTGGGCCAGCGGGAGCCCATCCTGGAACTGCCGGCCGGGCTGGTGGCAGGTGCCGCAGGAGACCTTACCGTTCCCGCTGAAGCGAGTATCGAAGAAGATCGCGTGGCCGAGCCGCACGGCGGCCGTGTCGTCGCCGAAGCGGTTGGTCGGGTCGGGGGCAAGCGGCTGCAGCTCCGCGATCGACAGGGAGCGGATCGTCGCGATCTCCGCCTCGCTCCACTTTCGCGAGGACGAGATCCCCGCTCCGCACGCCAGGATCGCAAGGGCGAGGATCGCGCCGCCGGCCCGGCGGGTCCTCGCGTGAAGTCGCTTCCAGAGTGCCATCATCGTCGCCTTTCGCCGTGAGATTTTCTGTTGCGCTGGTCACGGGATAAATCTCGAGGCGATGTGCGCGGTGGGCTTGCACGAAACCGCTGGCGTTCTTGTACAAACTGGCTGTGGTTAATGAGTTGCCTGGGGCGGACGGATGCGGGGCGATAGGGCCTGACCGGGGCCGCATCATCCCGCGGAAAAGAGTCGGAGGGTGCGAAATGTATGGCTCAATTGGTTGGTCGGGGCGGTCCGTTCAGGGCGATGAGCCGTACGGAGCACGCGCGTCGACAAGCAAACCCGGAGTAGCGGTGGAAGGACCCGGGCCCTCTCCGGCCGGCGGCAAAGCGATCGGAGCCTTCATCCGCCAGGCCGCCACCACCAGCCACACCATCCAGACCACGTTCAGGACCTCGGCCAGCGCGATCGCACTCGACATCGTGGGGGAGAAGCCCTCAGTACCGACCACCCAGCCCTGCGCCAGGTAGGTGAAGCCCGCGACCCCCATGAGGTAGGCGATCGGGCGGGGCACTGGCCGCGTCCGCAGGACTGCGACCGCGAACATCACTAGCGCGACGCCGAGCAAATACGCGTGGTAGCTCCTCATCCCCCACTCCATCCAGCGGACTGTCTCGGCGCTGGCGAAGCGCGCCGCTCTCTCCGCGTCCCCGGAGGTCACCCAGGCGGCATCGGCCATCTTGTTGGCGACCCCGTCCACGGCCTGCAGAGCTCCATACAGCCCCAGCGCGCTCACCGCCGCAGCGGCCCCGAAGCGGCCGGCCCATCTCGCTGTCCCGTCGCGTGCGTCCAGCGCATAGAACATGGCGACAAGCCCACCGGTCACCAGCGCCATCGCCGCGAACTGGCCGACGTGATCGGCCACCCACAGTCCACTCTTCGCATACGCCGTGAAGATGGCGGGGTGGTCGTTCGCATCCCCGCCGGTGTGGAACAGGGTGATCACGATGTACAGGATTTGTCCCCCGAGCAGAAGCACGGAGGACAGGCGTAGCGACGCACGATCGATCTTCCCGGGCCCGCTCCCCGCCAGCCGCATCGGCTCCCGCGAGTCGACCGTGGCGCCGCCTCGAGCGGGCCCTTCGTCGCGCTTCAACGGACGACCTCGAAGTGCGCCATCATTCCGCCGGCATGGTGCTCCAGGATGTGGCAGTGATACATCCACTCCCCCGGCCGGTCATCGGGCACCCAAGCGATCCGCACCCGCCCACTCGGCGGGATGTTGACGGTATCCTCCCAGGAGAGGAACTCTGGCGGCTCTCCGTTGACCTCCAGCACCTGGAAGAAGAAGCCATGCAGGTGGAAGGGGTGATCCATCTTCGTCGCGTTGACGATGTCCCACACCTGGAGCTCCCCGACGCGCACCGGCTCGGCGCGATGGTGCAGCTCACGGTTGATGGTGAAGCGCACGCCGTGCTTCAGGCTCATGTCGAAGCCCAGCCGGACCTCTCGATTGGGAGTGGGCGTTCCCTGCACGAGCGGCTCGATGTGGCGCAGCACGTCCGGAATCTTCGCACGCGAGGGTGCCGCCCGCCCCACGCGCACAGTGGCCAGACTCTCGGAGCGTGACTGCTTCATGCTGCCCTGATAGTAGCGCAGTGACTCGACCTCGAAGGTCTCCCCCTCCGCGAACGGTCCCACGGCCAGATCCACTCGGTCGGCGGGCGCCAGCAGCACCTCGGACGTGGTGAAGGGCGCGGGCAGCAGCCCGCCGTCGGTGCCAAGGATCCGGAAGGGCCGGCCGCCGAGGGAGAGCCGGACGTAGCGTGCGCTCGAGGCGTTGACGATGCGCCAGCGCTCCACCTGGCCGGCGGCGATGTCGAAGGCAGGTTTGTTCCTCCCGTTCACCAGGCGAACGCTGCCGAGTCGGCCATCGTGCCGCTCGATCCACCCGCCGGGCGGCTTGATCTGCCCCTTTCGATCCAGCGCTACGTCGTCGAGGACGAGGACTCGCTCCGCATCGAGCACCGGCTCATCCGGACCCCGCACGACGATCGCGCCATAGAGGCC
>DASVBS010000072.1 GCA_036375715.1 Longimicrobiaceae bacterium
ACCAGCGTGGCCCGCGAATGTTTGAAGCCGTCGATGAGCTTGGTCCAGCGGGGATTTCGGAAGACTGCCCCGACGTCAGGGGTGTAGGTGCCGGTGGGGATGAACCTGAATTCGCGTCCAGGACCGTCGCGTGTACATCGAGCCACCGACGCTCCGTAGAGGAAGAGATCGACCACCCCTTCCAGGCCCTCGCCCCCGAGCTCGGTCTGGAGGACCGGGCTCTCCAGGTGGAAATCGGCGAGGACCACCCTGCGCCCCGTCGCGGCCCAGGCGTCGCTCAGCTCGATCGCCGTGCGCGCCGCCCAGCTCCGCTCCACGTCGCCGACCAGCAGCAACACCACCGAGGGAAGCTCCCCGGAGCCGAAGGGTGGCCCGGTCTCGTCCGCCGGATCGTACACGCTTGGCGGCGGCAGGTCGGCGGGATCCGTCCACCTGGATGATTCGGGATCGTTCATCAGCGCTCGATGGTGAGTTGGGGCGCTGCAACTTACGGATGGCGCGAGCGGAGCGGCAAGCGTTTCAGCGGCATGCGGGGACTCTTCCAGGGGCCGGCGACTGCGCCCTGGCAACCCGGCTCCCGACCTGAGGTGGCTTCAGGAGGCAGCCCGCGGCTCGAGCACGTGCAGGGGAGCGTCGCCCCAGAGGCGCTCGAGCTGGTAGAACTCCCGGGCCGCGGGGTGGAAGACATGCACGACAAAGTCGACGTAATCCACCAGAACCCACCGGCCACCTCGCATTCCCTCTACGCCCGCCGGCCTCACACCCTCTTTCTTCAACTCATCGACGAGGTGGTCGGCGATGGAGGTCACATGGGTGTCGGAACGGCCGCTGGCAATGAGAAAGTAGTCGGTCGCCGAGGAGATGTTGCGCAGGTCGATGAGGTTCACGTCGACGGCCTTGCGATCGAATAGCAGGTCGATGGCGCGTGAGAGTTCCTGCGGTATGTCCGGCAAGCTGGTAGAGCTCATCAGGTTATCGTTGTGCTCGACGAGATCGATCGCTCAAGAGAAAGCGATCGCCACGAGTCGAGGCGCCGAGGGCCAGCACCGCATGCCAGCCCCTGAAACGCCCAGGCGCGAAGAACCCTCGCCCGAGGCATTCTTCGCGCCTGTCGTCCGAAGCGGAGCTGCGGGCACCGTCGGGTTCACCACCGGACGGCCCTGCCCCGGAGCCAACGGGAGTCGCGGGAGGAGCTACTCCTCCTTGATCACCCAGACCTTCACCTCCGGCCGGACCTCGGCGTGCAGGCGAATCGGCACCGAGAAGACGCCAAGGCTCTTGATCGGTTCCTCCAGCTGGATCTGCTTGCGGTCGACCTCGATTCCCTGCTCCGCGAGCTTCTCGGCGATATCTGCGCTGGTGATGGATCCGAAGAGCTTTCCTTCCTCGGCCGCCCGCGCATGGAAGGTGATGGACACCCCCTCGAGGGTGCTGGCACGCTTGCGGGCCTCCGCCAGCAGCTCGGCCGCACGCTGCGCGAGCTTGGCCTTCTCCCGCTCGATCCGGCGGACGTTCGCCTCAGTGGCCTCGTAGGCGAGCCCCTTCGGGATCAGGTAATTGCGGGCATACCCGGGCTTGACCGTTACGATCTCCCCCGCATTGCCCAGGCTATCGAGCGCCTCCCTGAGAATCACCTGCATGATGTCGACTCCTTGCGATAGGCTGGCCGCGCGCGACGGCGGCCCCAACGAATCACGATCGGGTGGCGGCGACGGCGCGCCCCCTCACATCGAGCCACGTATCCCCCAGGCCAACCACGACGGCGGCGCCCAGGACCAATGGGTAGAGAAAGATCGCCGCCAGCGCTCCGAAGAGGATCATCACCACCGAAGACGCCCCGACGGACACGAACAGGAAGACACCCACGCCCCGGAGGGCGTAGAGCGCCGTCATGAACACGATCAGGTTGTAGCCCACCCGCGAGAACCCGTCCGCCAGCGGGAGTAAGACCAGGGCGAGCCCGACGATCAAGAGCCAGACGAGCTGGTCGTTGAAGCGGAAATCACGCCAGGGGCGAAGACTGAACCGGCCGTCCGCCGGGGGCTGCAAACGGCCCACGATCCACGCCCCCAGGCCGAGCGCCGCGAGGGACTGAAGCGCCACCAGCCCGGGGAAGAGCTCGGCCTGCAGCTCCGCCACCTGTCGGGCCGCGTCCGCGAGCTCCGCGAGCCAGGCGCTCTCGGGTGAGCTGGCCATGGCGGCCGCGAACGTCCGCTCCGAAACGGCCACGAGCTCGCGTCGCACCATCCCATCCACCCCTCGCCACTGGCCGCTGACGACCAGGCCGGTGGCGGCGGCCACACCCGCCGCTCCAACTGCCAGCAAAGCCCGCGGCAGAACCGCCAGAGAAGGCCTCCAGACGGTGACCAGGGCGAAGGCGCCGCCCAGCAGCAGGGCCCAGGCGCGACTCAATCCCCCCAGCGGGCTCACCGCGACGCTCAGTCCGAGCAGCCCGATCGCCACGGCCAGAAGCATCCACCGCCACCGGCGCGGCGAAGGCGTAGTGAGCAGCAACAGCGCGAGCGGGACGAGCACCAGCGGCAGCGTCTCCAGCGACGACAGGAGGACGACCGCTGCCGTCAGGCAGGCGGCAGTGCCCCAGCGTGCCGTCGGGCGGCCGTCGCCGGCGCCCTCGTTCACCCCTCGTGACCCGCGATATACGGCAGCAGGGCGAGGAAGCGGGCCCGCTTGATCGCGGTGCTGACCTGGCGCTGATGCCGGGCGCACATCCCGCTGATCCGGCGGGGCAGGATCTTGCCACGCTCCGTGATGAAGCGCGAGAGGCGCCGCTCGTCCTTGTAGTCGATCGTGCGCGTGCCCGACTCGCAGATCGGGCAGGTCTTCCGTTGACGGGCCATGTAATTACTCCTCCTCGTCGGCGTCGTCGTCCTCGGGCTCCTCGACCACCGGAGCAATCGAGGTCTGCAGGTCACCTTCGTTCACGACGATCAGATAACGCAGCAGATCGTCGTCGAGTTGCAGCAGACGCTCGAACTCGGGAAGCCGGTCGGCCGTCGTGGAGAAATGCGTCACGACGTAGTAGCCGTTCTCCTTGTCCTTGATCGGGTAGGCGAGCTGGCGCCGACCCCAGTGATCGACCGCCTCCACCTCCCCCTTGCCGTCTCCAGCGATGAGCTCGTGGTAGCGCTCGATCTTCTCGTTGATCACCGACTCCTCGAGCGCGGAGTCGAAGATGTACACGACCTCGTAATCTCTCACCGTCTCACCTTCGTCCTGTGGACATAGCGGCCCCGCGCCGGTGCGCACGGAGCAGGAAACGAAAAACCCCGCCCCGACATGCGGGCGGAGCCTTTTAATATAGACTCTGGCGGAGCAGGACGCCAGTCCGGGGCGTTGCTGAGCCGATCGTGGCGCCGGGTGGAGTCGGTCACTTCGACGGGGCGGGAGCGTTCACGCGGGGATCTCGTTTCGACGAGCGAGAGCGGTGATGCGCTCGGCGGCACGAAAGGCGAGGCCTGGACGCCCACAATGGGGTGGCCGCGGCCGGAAGTCACCCGGCGCCACACCAGCTTCACGAGACGGGAGGTCTACACGTTGAAGCGGAACAGCATAATGTCCCCATCCTGGACCACGTAGTCCTTCCCTTCCGAGCGCATCAGCCCCTGGTCGCGGGCGGCCTTCACGCTCCCCAGCCGCTCGAAGTCCGCGAAGGAGACGGTCTCGGCGCGGATGAAGCCGCGCTCGAAGTCGGAGTGGATGACACCGGCGGCCTCGGGTGCTTTCGCGCCGATCGGGATGGTCCAGGCGCGCACTTCCTTCTCGCCGGCGGTGAAGAAGGTGTGCAGCCCCAGCAGCCGGTAGCCCGTCCGGATCAAACGGTGTAGCCCCGGCTCCTCGAGGCCCAGAGACGCCAGGAACTCGGCCCGCTCCTCCTCGCTCAGCTCAGCCAGCTCCGCTTCGATCTTGCTGGAGACGGGGATCACCTCCGCCACCTCCCCGCTCTCCGCCACGGCCGCCCGAAGCGCGCGCACGTACTCGTTCTCCCCCTCGGGGAGGTCCTCCTCGCTCACGTTCGCCAGGTAGAGGATGGGCTTGGCGGTCAGCAGGTTGAAGGAGCGCATCAGCTTCTCCTCCTCGGCGGTGACCTCCACCGTGCGCGCCATGCGGCCCTCGGCCAGCGCTGCGTACAGCCGCTCGAGCAGGGCGAGCTCCGCCTGCGCCTCCTTCTCACCCCCGCGCGCCGCGCGACGCACCCGGTCCAGCCGCTTCTCCACCACGGCGAGGTCGGAGAGCGCGAGCTCCAGCTCGATGACCTCGCGGTCACGCAGAGGATCCACCGAGCCCATCACGTGCACCACGTCCGGATCATCAAAGCAGCGTACGACGTGCACGATGGCGTCGGTCTCCCGGATGTTGGTGAGGAACTGGTTGCCGAGCCCCTCTCCCTGAGACGCTCCCTTCACCAGCCCGGCGATATCGACGAACTGGACGACGGCCGGAACTGTCCGCTGCGGCTTCACCTTCTCGGCGAGAAGCTGCAGACGCGGGTCCGGCACCTCGACCATCCCCACGTTGGGCTCGACGGTGCAGAACGGATAATTCGCCGCGTCCGCGCGCGCCGCCGTCAGGGCGTTGAAGAGGGTGGATTTTCCGACGTTCGGCAGTCCGACGATACCCAGCTTCAGCATGTTCTCGGTTCAGCATGGCGCGTTGCCGCACCGGCAGAGCGACAAGGGCGGACCCGGTGGTGTCCGCCCTTGTCGTATCCAGGATCCCGGAGGTCAGCCCAGCAACGCGGTGAGCAGTGCCCGGGCGGACTCCACCAAGCTGGCGACCGCGTCTTCCGCAGGGCCGCTGCCGCTCACCCGCGCGAACCAGGGAGCCAGCACGAGGGAAACCACGCTCATCAGCTTGATGAGGATGTTCATCGAGGGTCCCGAGGTATCCTTGAAGGGATCACCCACCGTGTCCCCGACCACCGCGGCCTTGTGCGGGTCGGAGCCCTTGCCCCCGAAGGCGCCGCCCTCGATGTGCTTCTTGGCGTTGTCCCAGGCGCCACCGGCGTTGGCCATGAAGAGGGCCAGCAGCACGCCGGTGACCGTCGCACCCGCCAGCAGGCCGCCGAGCGCCGACACGCCCAGCACGTACCCCACCACGACCGGGGCGGCCACAGCCACCGTCCCGGGCAGGATCATCTCCCGCAGCGCCGCGCGGGTGGAGATGTCGACGCAGCGCGCCGAATCGGGCTGCGCGGTCCCCTCCATCAGGCCCTTGATCTCGCGGAACTGGCGGCGCACCTCCCCCACCATTCCCTGCGCCGCGCGGCCGACCGCGGTCATGGTCAGCGACCCGATGTAGAATGGCAGAATCCCCCCGATCAGCAGGCCGATCACCACGTACGGATCGATCAGGTTGATGCCGGTCTCCTGCAGCCCGACCGCCGACGAATAGGCGGAGAAGAGGGCCAGAGCGGTGAGCGCCGCCGACCCGATGGCGAAACCTTTGCCGATGGCGGCGGTGGTGTTGCCGATGGCGTCCAGGCTGTCGGTGATTCGCCGGGTCTCCGGCCCGAGGCCGCTCATCTCCGAGATACCGCCGGCGTTGTCCGCGATCGGGCCGTACGCGTCCACGGACATGGTCACGCCCACCGTCGCCAGCATCCCGACCGCCGCGATGCCCACCCCGTAGAGGGCGGCCACTTCATACGAGATCCAGATGCCGAGCGAAATGAGGAGCAGCGGAATGGCGGTCGACTCCATCCCCACCGCGAGGCCGGAGATGATGTTGGTGGCGGAGCCCGTCTGCGACGCCTCCGCGATCCGCCGCACCGGCTTGGCCGCGGTGTAGTACTCGGTCACCAGACCGATGGCGATGCCGATCACCGAGCCCACGAGCAGCGCCCAGAACGGTCCCGTCGACGGGTACGCCTCGCCGGTGACCGCATCGACGATCTCGAAGTCGATCGCGGCCACGACGAAATACATCACCACCAGGAAGGCGATCGCGGCGATGAACGTCACGTTGCGGAGCGCCGAGGCCGGATTGGAGCGCTCCAACACGCGCATGAGCCCGACCGCTAGAAGGGAGGCGAGGAGCCCGACCGCGATGGTGATGATCGGCAGCGCCACGGCCTCGAGGCGGTTCGCCGCGTACAGGGTGCTGGTGGCGGCAATGGCGATGGTAGCGATGACCGAGCCCACATACGACTCGAAGATGTCCGCGCCCATGCCGGCGGTGTCGCCGACGCAGTCACCCACGTTGTCCGCGATGGTGGCGGGGTTACGAGGATCGTCCTCGGGGATGCCCGCCTCGACCTTGCCCACGAGGTCGGCGCCGACGTCGGCCGCCTTGGTGTAGATCCCGCCGCCCACGCGGGCGAAGAGCGCGATACTCGAGGCGCCCATGGCGTACCCCGAGATCATCTGCGCGAAGCTCACGATCTCGGACTCGACCGCGAAGCCCAGCCGGTGCAGGCCGAAGTAGTAGAGGATGCCGATGCCGAAGAGGCCGATCGAGGCCACCGCGAGGCCCATCACCGCGCCGCCGTTGAAGGCCATCCTCAGCGCCAACCCCTGCCCTGAGCCGCGCGCCGCCTCGGAGGTCCGAACATTGGCCTTGGTGGCCGCCTTCATCCCGATGAAGCCGGCGAGCATCGACGAGAGCGCGCCACCCACGAAGGCGACGGCCGTCGGCGCGCCGAGGGCGATGCCGAGCAGCACCGCCACGACCACGATGAAGATCGCCAGGACCGAGTATTCGCGCCGCAGGAAGGCCATCGCGCCGGTCTCGATCTGGGCGGCGATGTTCCGCATCACCTCGTTCCCGGCCGGTTGCCTTCCGATG
>DASVBS010000073.1 GCA_036375715.1 Longimicrobiaceae bacterium
GTTCAGGCAAAATACATCGCGATGTTCTACGGAGAGGACGTGCTGGCGGCGCTGCAGAGGCACGAGCCGCACGCAGCCTGATCCTCAGAAGGAGTGCCTGCGGCCGGTCGAGAGCCATCGCTCGAGCTTCTCGAGAAAGGCAGGCATGTCGATGGGCTTGGTGACGTAGTCGTCGCAACCCGCTGCGAGCACGTTCTCTCTCGCGCCGTCGAGCGCCGTCAGGGCCACGATCGGCACGTCCTTCATGTCCGCCCGACGCCGCAGCATGCGGGTCGCCTCGAAGCCGTCCATCTCCGGCATCATCATGTCCATGAGGATGAGCGCCGGATGCTTCTCCACCGCTTTGGTCACGGCCTGACGACCATCCGTGGCCACCTCCACCCGGTATCCGACTGCCTCCAGCAGCGTCTTCAGAGCGTCACGACTGTCCAGGTGATCCTCGGCCACGAGGATCACCGAACCCGAGCGGCTGGATCCGTTCACAACGCTGCGAGTGTTTCTGATTTCCCGGATGGCACAGCGCTTCGCGATCCGCCGATGAGAGGCGGATCCGCGCTCTGGCAAATTCGTCGCTGACGTGGAATTACAAAGGAGGCTGCAGCCGTGCAAATCACATGCCGGTATCGATCAGTTGCGGCCGCCTTCAGCAGCCTGACTCGGAGGAGGTGTGCGTGGTAGGGTGAGCGTGAACGTGGTTCCATGTCCGGGGGCGGTCTCCAGCTCGAGAGTGCCGCCGAGGAGCAGCGCGAGCCGCCGCGAGATCGCCAGCCCCAGCCCGGTTCCTCCCCCCGAGCGGCCGAGACGGGTCTGCTCGAATTCCTCGAACACCTTCTCCACGTCGTCCGGGTGGATCCCCGGTCCGGTGTCCGTGACGGCCAGGATGGGCTTGCCGCCTTGCTCCCGCAGCTGCACGGCGACTTCCCCTTCGCTGGTGAACTTCACGGCGTTCGACAGCAGATTCAGGAGGATCTGTCGCACCCGCGCCGGGTCGGTGGTGATCGGCTCGACCTTGTCCAGCTCTGTTCTCAGCAGAAGTCCTTTCTGCTCGGCCTGGAGCTGCACCGATGTGACCGTGTCCATCACCAGGTATCGAAGGTCCACCAGCTCGCGACTGATCTCCAGCTTGCCCGCCTCGATCTTGGAGATGTCGAGCACGTCGTTGATGAGCTCGAGCAGATGTTGCGCGCTGCGGCCGAGGCTGTCGACCGCTTTCATCTGCGCCTCCGACAACTCTCCGAAGCTGCCCAACTGCAGGAGCTGGTTGTAGCCGATCACCGCATTGATCGGCGTGCGCAGGTCGTGGCTCATGGCGGCGAAGAAGCGCGACCTCTCGGACATCGCCCTTTCCAGTTTATCGGCCTGCTCTTCCATCTTCTGCGCCTGCTCACGCGTGCGGACGTGGAGCAGCGCGTTGTCGAGGGCGATGCTCGCCTGCCGGGCGAGGAGCTGCAGGAGTGGGACGTCGCCGCTGCGCGAAAGGCCTGAGCGACGCTGGATCAGCACAGCGAGCAGGAGCGGGGCGCGGCCGTCGATCTGCACGCGCGTCGCGACCGCCGCGCTCAGCTCCTCGCGGCGAACCACGGCGCCTTCCGGGCCCGTCAGCTCCGCGAGGTTCAGCTCGATGGGACGCTGGCCTCCGTCGCCCAGATGCTCGAAGATGCTGGCAGCGAGGCGGCGAACCATGGGATCCGCCAGATCCACCCCACTCGCGGAATAGAGCGGCGGATGATCGTCTCCGGGCGCGAAGACGAGTAGCGCGGCGCGGGCACGGAAGACCTCGCGCACCTGCTCCACGAAGCGCCGGCTGACCTCTTCGGGCTCCAGGGATTGCATCAGGCTGTCGGAGATGCGCGCCAGGGCGGTGAGCTCGTCGGTGCTGCGCTTGATGCGCGACATCACCCCCACCCGCGCAAGGAGCTCGGCGCGGCTGCAATCCTTGGTAAGGAAATCGTACGCTCCCAGGTCGAGTCCGCGGACGATCACCTCGTCCGTGGGGGGATCGGCGGTGAGGAAGATCACCGGCATCTGCTGCGTGCGCGGATCTTCCTTGAGGCGCTCCACCACCTCGAAGCCGTCCAGGCCCGGCATGTAGACGTCGAGGACGATCACGTCCGGGCACCATTCCCGGGCGAGACGAAGGCCCTCCTCTCCGTTCTCGGCGGTGGCCACGACGTGGCCCGCCTCGCCGAGGGAGGCGGCGACCGCCACCCGGGGGATCTTCTGGTCGTCGACGACGAGAACTCGCGCCATCAGGGTTCTTCCCAGGTACCCGAACGGCCGCTGCAGAGGGCAGCGATCGCCTGACCGATCTCGTCCAGCCTCAGGACCCGCTCCGCCCAGGGAGCGGCGGCACGCGGCATCCCGTAGATCACCGCTGTCTGCTCGCTCTCGGCCAGCGTGCGACCCCCTGCCTCCCGCAGCTCACGCAACCCTTCCGCCCCGTCGTCCCCCATCCCCGTCAGGATCACACCGATGGTGCGGGAGCCGGCCACCGCGGCAGCGGAGCGAAAGAGCAGGTCGACAGAAGGGCGATGCAGGTAATCGTCACTTCCGTTGGTCACTCGGGCGCGCAGCCTCGAGCCGTCGCGCTCGATCGAGATCTGCGAGCCGCCGGGGGCCAGGTAGACGGAGCCCGGCTCCAGCGTCGCGCCGTCCACCGCCTCGCGCACGCGCACACTGCTGCGGCGGTCGATGCGCTCGGCGAGCGTCCGTGTGAAACCTGCAGGCATGTGCTGCGCCACCACGACCGCCGCCGTCAGGTCGGCCGGGAGTGACGCGATCACTTCCATCAGTGCCTTGGGTCCACCGGTGGAGGAGCCGATCACCACGAGGTCGTAGTCGCCGCGCGGCTCGGGCTCGAGCTGAACGGGCGGGGGCGGCTCGGCCACCGTTACCGTCTCCGGTGCGGATCCTTGTTTGTGCACCGAGGCCCCGGCCACGGCCAGCACCTTCTCCCGGATCACCGGTTCCAGCCGGTGGATGTCCATCGCGGTGCCGGCCGAGGTCTTGTCGACGAAGTCCACCGCCCCGAGCTCGAGCGCGCGCATGGTCACGTCTGCACCGTCCGAGGTGAGCGTGCTCAGCATGAGCACGCCCGTGGGCGCAACCTCCATGATGGTGCGCAGCACTTCGAGGCCGTCCTGGTCCGGCAGGTTCACGTCCAGGATGACCACGTCGGGGCGAAGGGTGCGGGCGAGGGTGATCCCCTCGGCTCCGTTTGCCGCCGTGGCGACCACTTCCACACCCGGCACCGGGCTGAGCATGCGCTGCACCGCCTGGCGCACGAACGTGGAATCGTCCACCAGGAGGACACGTATCGACTCAGCCATCCGCGGGACGTCGGTAGTAGATCACGCCCGGCCGCCGCACCGGGACGAAGCGGTTGGGGATCCGGCTGAGGCTCTCGGCGTGACCGAGGAAGAGATAGCCGCCCGGTACGAGCGCGTCGTACAGCCCCTGGATGGCCCGGGCGATGTTGTGGTCGTCGAAGTAGATGAGCACGTTTCTGCAGAAGATCACGTCCTGCGGTGGGAGCGAACCCCTCCAGTCTCGAGCGACCAGGTTCGCCTCGGCAAACTCCACCATTCGTTTGATGGCGGGCTTGATACTCCACATCTGGTCGCCGCAGCGGTCGAAGTACTTCGCCCGTTCCGGATCCTGTACGCGGCGGAAGGCGTTTGCCCCGTACGCCCCCCGGCGCGCCCGGACGAGCGCTTCCGAATCGAGGTCCACCCCGATAACGCGCGCCGACCAGAGCGATGTTGAGCCTAGTGCCCCCCGCGCCACGATGGCCAGCGTGTACGCTTCCTCCCCCGCCGCGCACCCCGCGCTGAGCACGCGAATCTCCCGTCGGGAGGCACGCTCCAATCCCTTCTTCACCTCCGGCAGAACCTCCGCGGCGAAGGCATCGAGCTGCGCCGGTTCGCGGAAGAAGTAGCTCTCGTTGTTGGTCAGGTGCGGGAGGAGCTGATGTCGCTCGCGCTCCTTCTCGGGATGGAACTTCAGATGGAGATATAGCTGCTCGAAGCTGTCGAAGCCGAGGGCGATCCGCCGCGCGTCCAGTCGAGAACGGAGAATGTCACGCTTGGCGGGCCCGAAGCAAAGACCGTATTCCTCGCTGAGCCATTCGCTGAACAGCCGGTATTCGCGGTCACTTAGCTCAGGCCTTGTCACGAGTCCTCGGAAGGCCGGTCCTGCAAGCCCGCGGCCACCAGGGCAGCGGTGTGACGCACCAGCGCGTCCTCGTCCTCCGCCGCCACCCGGTCGAGGGCGGCGACGGTGCTCGGTAGTTTCAGACGCTCCAGGGCCTTGATCGCCACCAGGCGGACTTCGCGGTCCGGGTCCTCGAGCGCGGCTTCCAGGTGCTGGGCCGTGTCGCGGCTCGACAGGCGCTGAATGGCTACGGCGGCGATCCGCCGGCGATCGCGGTCGGGGTCGTGGATGTGACGGGCAAGCGGCTCCTCGGCGCGAGCGTCACCCAGCTCCCCCAGCGCGGCCAGGGCCACCGCCCGGATGCCCGGGTCGGGGTCCGCCAGGACGCTGACGAGGGGTTGGAAAGCCTCCGGCGATCCGGTGCAGCCGAGTGCCTGGACGGCCTCGAACCGTCGTGGAGCATCGGCAGCGGCGAGCACGCGCTCGAGCTCAGCCACCGCCTCCGGGCTGCCGTCGGTGCCGAGCGCGCGGATGAGCGCGCGGGCCGCGGCTTCGTCGGTTTCGCGACGCAGCGCCGCGATCAGCTCCCGCCCTGTGGCAACGCCGCAGCGCCCGGCCGCCGCAGCCGCCGCGGCCCGGACTCGCGGGTCAGGATCGTGGAGCATCTCGGCCAGGGGTGCGCAGCGCTGGCTCCCCAGCCGCCCATAGGCGAGTGCCACCCCGAGCCGTACGCGCGGGTCTCGCCTGGACTCTTCCAGCACCGCCAGCACCTTCTCCACGTCGGCACGGCCGAGCGCGTCGGCCGAGGCGGCACGCATCTCCTCCTTTTCGCTCCCGAGGAGGGCGGCCACCCGCTGCAAGTCTTCCCGCGCTTCGAGCGGCGGGAGGAGGGACAGCAGGGTAGGGAGCTCCTCCGCAGATGCGCCATCCAGACGGCGCAGAATGGCTTCCGCGCGGAGCACGGCCGGGGCGTGCTCCAGGCCTACGACAGCGGCGCCCTCAGGGTCGTCCCGCAGGTGACCGAGCAGGGCATCGATCGCGCTGCGCGTGCCCGCGAGGCCGAGCAGACGCGCGCACTCGGGATCGCCGCTCGCCTCGAGCTCCTTTTTCAGCGCCTCCTCTTCATCACGTAGTGCCAGTTGGAGCCACTCCGGAGCCGGCTGATCGATCCGGGCGAGGATCTGCGCGGCCGCCCGGAGCGCCGCCCGCCGCGGTTCATCGGGCATCTCGACCATATCGCGGAGCGCCTCCAGCGACTCCGCGTCGCCAACCCGGCCCAGCGCCCGCGCAGCGGCGGCGGCCAGCCAGGGGTCCGTAGTCAGACGGGCGAGCACCGGGCTCGCCCGCGGGTCACCGAGGTCGCCGAGGGCGACCGCCGCGGCATTCCCCGTCCAGAAATCCCGCTTTTCGGCGAGCGCGATCAGCGCGCCGAGCGCGCGGGGATCTTTCAGCTCACCCAGGGCCTCGGCTGCGGCCGCGACGACGTTCGGCTCGGGGTCGCCGAGCGCCGCTTCCAGCGCCTCACGCGCGCGCGGATTCCCCGACTCGCCGAGCGCGTTGGCGCACAGGAGCCGCACGTCGCTGTCGGGGCTGTCGTGCAGTGCGCGGATCAGGAGGGGGAGGGGAGCGCTCGGGTCACGGGCGCCGGGGGTCGACAGCCCGGCCAGGGCGGAGCGCGCGCCGTTCCGACGGTCCGGGTGCGATCCCTCGGAGAGCTCGGCGATGAGCAGCTCTACCAGACGAGCGTCGGGCGTCAGCCGGCGGAGCACCTCGCGGGCTCCCTCGCGGGTCCACGCGCTCTCGCTGGCGAGGAGCTCGAGCAGCGTCTCCACCAACGGGCGGACCTCGTCCGCTTCGATCGCCGCCGCCGCGGCGTGGAGCGCTCCCTCGGGATCGCCCTGATGGATCGCCTCGCGGAGCTCCTCAGACACGGAAGGTGGTGACCAGTTCGGTGAGGCGGTTGGCCTGCGTGGAGAGCTCGCGCGCGGCGTTCGCCATTTCCTGCAGCGCGCGCTGCGTCGCGCGCGCCCCCTCGCTGATGTTTTCGGTCGCCTTCAGGACCATCTCCCCTCCACGCTTCTGCTCTTCAGTGGCGGCGAAGACCTCACGCGTCTGCCGGTTCATGTTCTCGATGGCTTCGGCGATCTGCCTCGCGCCGATTGCCTGCTCCCGTGTGGCCAGCCGGGTTTCCGACGAGATGCGCTCGATGTGACGGATCGCTTCCTGCGCCTGCTCCGCCGCGCTGATCTGCTGCTCGGTCGCGAGGGAGACCTCCTCCATGAGTTGCCGCGTTCGCCCGGAAGACTCGATGATCTTCTCGAGCGCCTTGCCTGCCCCGTTGGCGAGTTGGATGCCCCGCGGGGTCCGCTCCGCCATCTCCCCTGTCGACCGGACCGTCTGGCTGACATCCTCCAGTACGCTCTGGATGGTCGCGCCGATCTCGCGCGTCGATTCGACCGAGCGCTCCGCCAGGCGGCGGATCTCCTGCGCCACGACGGTGAAGCCGCGGCCGTGCTCGCCCGCCCGCGCCGCCTCGATCGCGGCATTCAAAGCCAGCAAGTTGGTCTGGTCCGCGATGTCCTCGATGACTCCGGAGATGTGGCCGATCGCTTCGCTCGTCCGCCGCAGGTCGGAGATGTCTTCCACCAGCCGCTGCATCTCCGCGTGGATCTGACGCATTGCATCGATCGTGCTCTCCACTGCCTCCCCGCCTGCTCGCGCGTCTCCCTCCGCCCCGCGGGCGATCTCCCGCGTCTCCTGCACGTGGCGGGCGACCTGCTGGATCGAGGCGACCATCTCCTCGATCGTGGCCGAGGTCTGCTCCACCGACACGCTGAGCGACTCCGTGCTGGTGGCGGTCTGCTCGATCGAGTTGCTCATCTGCGTGACCGAGCTGGAGGTCTGCTCCACGGAGGTCGCGAGCGATTCGGTGCTGCCGGCCACGCGATTGATCTGAGCCGCGATCTCCTCCATGGAGCTGGAGGTCTCCTCCGTGGAGCGCACCTGCAGGTCGGCGGTGCTGGAGATCTCCTCGGACGACGCGGCGATCTGCTCGGCGGTGGAGGCCACCTGCGAGGTGCTCCCGGCGACGCTGGAGATGATCGCCCGCAGGTCGCTGGACATCGAGTTCAGCGCGCGCACGACCTTGCCGACCTCGTCTTCGCCGCGCAACGGGGCCTGTCGCGTCAGGTCACCCTCGGCCACCGCCGAAGCGAGCTCCACCGCCTCCGAGAGGGGTGCGCCGATCCGGCCTGCGATCCAGAAGGCAATCAGCAGGGCGCCGATGGCCGCGAGCAGGGTGGCTGTCGCCGACGTCCAGCGCATCCAACGCAGGGCGTCGGCTACGTTCGCGCCGGCCTGGAGTGCCGCCCTGCCCGCCGCGTCGCTCAGGCTCGAAAGCGCCGACCGCGCCTGCTGCACCTGGTCCCGCGCGACGCCCTGCTGGTACCAGGCGATCACCGAGTCCACCGGCGGACCGCCCGGCTGCAGGGTCGCCTGGCGCAGCGGAATCGCCACGTTGGCCGCGGAGCTCTGCCAGGCCTGCATGGCCGCCTCGGCCTGGGAGAGGACCTCCTGCTGGCTCTGGTTTGCGACCTCCATGGCGTCGCGGAAGGCCTGCTGCTTCTGCTCGAGGAACTCTTCGTAGGCGGTGAGCGAGCGTGGGTCCCCGGTCAGGGCGTACTCGCGCACCGAGCCGTTCATCGAGGCGAAGGCGCGGGAGAGGTCGAGAGTGGTTGCCCAGAGCGCTTCGATCCTCTCGCGCTGATCGTTTTCGCGCTGGATGCGCTCCGCCTGGATCGCGACGACCACCGCGATCACGAACATGAAGGCCAGGATCAGTGCGTAACCCAGCAGGATCTTGTTCCGCACGGCCGTGTTCGCGAACCACTCCGAAAGGCGGCTCATCGTCTCTCCTCTTCGGGGGCGTTCTGCAGGTCCAGGACCTTGCTCAATTCCAGCAGGGTGACCAGCCGCTGCTCGCCGGGGGCCAGCACTCCGAGCACCCACCCCTCCGGGAGCGAGGCCTCGATCTCCTCGGGCGGCTCCTCCGCGCGCCGGTCGAGGGGCACCAGGTCGAGCACGGCGTCCACCAGCAAGCCGATCGATCCATCGCCGTACGGATCCCGCACGACGACCAGCCTCCCGGCGTGGTTCGCGGGTCGGCCCAGAAGGCGCTCGCCCAGGTCCAGGATGGGAACCAGCGCACCCCGCACGCTGGCGATGCCCAGAATGGTTGGAGGAGGGAAGGGGAGCCGGGTGATGGGCGGAGCGCGGAGAACCTCGCGAACCCTTCGCACGTCGATCCCGAATTCAGCCTCGCCCACGCGCACGACCACCGCTCGCTCCTCGCCGTCGAGCAGACCGTTACCCCGGTCGGTCAAGGCGCTCCCTCCCTGACGAGAGTCGTTGCGGGCAGAGCGCGGCGGGTCGACTCGCCACACAGCGAGGCCGGTGTCATTCGTCCGAACCCGGGTAGAGGTCGCGCACGGCCGCGAGCAGTTCCGGAGGTGTCCAGGGCTTCTTCAGGTAGCCGCTGGCTCCCGCCGCGATGGCCGCGCGTTCATCCTCCTCCTCGCCCTCGGTGGAGACCACCAGCGCGGGCGTCTCCGCCAGTCCGAGCTCCCCCCGCAGGCGCCGCAGGAACTCCAGGCCGTCCATCTGCGGCATGTTGATGTCGACGATGAAGAGGTCGACGTCGGGGTTTTCGGCGGCCGCGTCGAGCGCCTCGGCGCCGTTTTCCGCGTAGATCAGCTCGGCACCCTCGGCCGAGAGTACCGCGCGGTAGAGCTGGCGCATGAGCGCACTATCCTCGACGACGAGGATTTTGTGGGGCGATGAAGGCACGGTTCTCCCTCTGGTGATGAGCCAGGTTGAGGTCGAGCAGGCCGGCGGGGTCCAGGAGGAGGATCACCCGGCCATCCGGCGACACGCTGGCTCCGAAGACGCCCGGAAGCCGGCCCAGGTAGTGTGGCATCGCCTTCACGACCAGGTCGCGCTGTTCCAGCAGCCGGCTGGCCAGCACGGCGGCGCGACGCGATCCCGAGCGCACCACCACGGCGAAAGGAGCGGTGGCTCCGCCCGTTCCGTCGTCCGCGGCGGAACGTTCGTGCCAGCCGAAGATGCGCTCCGCCCGGGCGACCGGTACCAGACCGTCCTCCAGCCGGAGCACCTCGGTCGCGCCGGCTCGCTCGGGCGCGATCCCGCGCAGCGTGCCCTCCACCGAGACCGCGGGGAAGGCCAGGGTGGCGCCGCCCGCCTCGAAGATCAGCGCCGGCAGGATCGCCAGCGTGAGGGGGAGATCGAGAACGAAGCGCGTGCCCCCCTCCGGACGCATCTCCACCGAGAGCTGTCCGCGGAGTGCGACGATCCGCTGCTTCACCACGTCGAGGCCGATCCCCCTACCGGAGACGGTGTCCGAGCTGGCGCGGGTCGAGAAGCCGGGCAGGAAGATGAGCTCGGCGAGCTCTTCGTCGCTGGGCTCCGCATCCGGGGACAGCAGCCCGAGCGCACGCGCCCGCTCCCGCAGCGCCGCGGGGTCGAGGCCGGGTCCGTCGTCCATTACCTCCACGCGCACGCGGTCCCCCTGCCGCTCCGCGCGCAGCACGATCGTGCCCGTGGGCGGCTTTCCGGCGGCCTCTCGTTCCGCCGGGAGACGCACGCCGTGGTCCACCGCGTTGCGCACGAGGTGCAAGAGGGGGTCGCCGAGGGCGTCGACCATGCTGCGATCGAGCTCCACCTCTCCGCCCCGGAGGACCACGCGCACGCGTTTGCCCTGCTCGCGCGCGAGGTCCCGGGCCAGGCTGGGGAAGCGGGAGAAGACGCGCTGCACGGGCACCAGGCGCGCGTCCATGGTGGAGGTGCGCAGGGCGCGCGAGACGCGGCCGAGCTGTTCGACCAATTCCCCCAGGGGGCGCTCCACGCCGGCCTGGCGGAGCCCGTCCTCCCGTTCTTCGAGCAGGGCTTCCAGGGCGGCGGTCACGCTGGTCAGCTCGCCGACCTGGTCCAGCAGCTCGTCGAGCTTGGCGAAGGAGACACGCAGGTACTCGCCGGCGGCCTCCGATGGCTCCGCCTCGGTGTGCTCGGGCGCGCGTTTGCTCCCAGGCCGATGAGAGTCCGGCTCGTCGCCGGCTCGGTGGTCGGCGGCATGTTCCTCGGCGTGGTCGCCCGCCCGGCCGGATGCGCCCGCGGAGGGGGAGGGCGAGGAGGGGGCGGTGTCGACGAAGCTTGCCGCGGGAGGGCTGACGCCGAGGTCGAGCCGCGCGAGTCGGGCGAAGGCGTGCTGCTGACCCTCCGATCCCGCCTGCTCCACTGCCTGGCGCACCGCGGCGGCCGCCTCGAAGAGCGAGTCGAGCTGCTCGCTGAGAAAGGCGGGTGGCGCCTCCTTGAAGACCTCCTCCAGGGCGTGGACCGCGTCCACCAGCGGGCGCAGCCCGAGCATGCCCGAGTTCCCCTTGAGCGTGTGCAGCGCGCGCAGGAGTGCAGTGGTGTCCTCCGGCGGCAGTGCACCCGAGTCCTCGAGGGTCAGCAGCGCCGCGTCCAGGCGGTCGAGCTGCTCGCGCGCCTCGTCGCGGAACTCGCCAAGCAGGGAAGACAGGTCGAAGGGATCGGCCAGGAGTTCCTCCGGGTGGGGGGCGGCGGTGGCTAGAGGGCAGGAGCGGGAGGAGACAAATGGCGTGCCAGCGGGGGGACGGGGGTGGGGGATAAGGTGACAAGGTGACAAGGTGACAAGGTGACAAGGTGACAAGGTGAACAAAGGCGGGAAGCCGATTTCCCGACGCGACGGTCAGCGCTACAATTGGTGGAGTGTGGCTCGGACAGCTGCTCAGGCAGCCATTCACCTTGTCACCTTGTCACCCATTCACGGCCATGCCCGTCTTCCTCACCCGCACAGTCCGTTTCGCCGCGGCGCACAGATATTACCGACCCGAGTGGAGCGAGGAGCGCAACCGGGAGGTGTTCGGTGCCTGTGCCAACCCGTACGGGCACGGGCACAACTACGTGCTGGAGGTGACGGTGGCGGGGGAGCCGGATCCGGAGACGGGGTTCAGCGTGGATCTGGCAAAGCTGGACGAGCTGCTGCGGGTGGAGGTGCGAGAGCGGCTGGATCATCGGCACCTGAATCAGGACGTGGCCATCTTCCGCGAGGGCGGGAAGATCCCGACCACCGAGAACCTGTTGATCTTCCTCTGGAATCGGCTGGCGCCGCAGGTAAAGGGGGCGCGGCTGGTGCGGCTACGGCTGCGGGAGGATGTGGATCTGTGGGCGGACTACTACGGGCCGGGAAACGAGGCAGGGCCTCGGGGGGAGGCCCTGGCTTAACGGAGAGTTCGATCGGAGGAGTTTATACGTCATGAGCAGTTGGCGCTCTCGTAGAAATTGCCTTCTGCATCGACGCTCTGTGGCATCAGATCGGCTGCCACTCCTGCGGCATTAGGAGTTGCGACGGCGCAATATCCGGTTCCGTGTGCAACGATACTGTACGTAAAATACGTCCCCCCAGCGCCCAAAGTCGTACCGCCCTCGAGTTGCGTGATGTCTAGAGTGTAGTCAGCGTGTGCCGCCCGGTACCGCTCCTGCAAGGTCACGATTTGCTTCAGGTACGGCCCGGCCTCCGCCTCCTTGGCATTCCGGGTAACCCGCCCGAAGGCCGGAATTGCAAGGCTGGCGAGTATGCCGATGATGACCACGACGATCATCAACTCGATCAGGGTGAAACCACGAATATTCCTCATGGCTAATCTCCGGAGCCGCGAACAGCAGGGGTTCTTAAACGAGACCGGAGGACGGCACCGACTCCGCCCTCCGGTCTCGGGCTACCCAGCGATCGCTTTAGCTGACTAGCTCAGCTCCAAGTGATCTGCTTGGTGTCGCAGTTCATCGTGGGGTTCTGCATGTTGGCCGTGGCCGGCGGCTCGATCTTCGTGGCCGAAGCGGTACGGTTAGCCGCCGAAAGCGTCCAGTTGCCATAGTAGGTGGCCTGCGGATCGCTCCAACCAGCGTCGCCAAGCGCGGGCCCACCGCCGCCAGTGGCCGCCGCGGCCGCGCCGTCAGGGAACGCACCGTAGCGGAGCTCGTACGCCTCGGCAAGCGAACACATCTGCTTCAGGATCGGCTCGGCCTCGGCCTGCTTGGCGCCATCGGACACACTGGTGAAGCGGGGAATCGCGATCGCCGCCAGGATGCCGATGATCACCACCACGATCATCAGCTCGATGAGGGTGAAGCCCTTGCTGTTGCGAAGGTTTCGCATTGTGACTCTCTCTCCGTGGGAGTGTTAAGAGGCGGAGAAGGTGTTCGCCCGCCGCTGGCCGCGGAGTAAGGCAACGCATATGCCCTGTGGGGTAACAGAGGGTAAGCCGTGACGGGGACGCTACTTAGATTCTCATAGGTCCACGGAGAGGGGTCTTGCCGCGGCGAGATCCTGCACGATGCATTGCAGAGTGCAAGGTGCCGCCGGAGGGTTGCGTCGCTGGGTGGGGGTACCTATATCGCATCGCCCCCCCCGACCCTGGTCGCGGGGCGTTTCACCATGCGCGCAACGAGTGAAGGAGCACGGGCGTGAACGACACGCACAACGATATAAAGGATGTTACCATCATCGGCGGCGGGCCCACGGGCCTCTTCGCCGCCTTCTACGCCGGGCTGCGCGGCGTCTCCTGCCGGATCATCGACGCCCTCCCTGAGCTGGGGGGACAGCTCATGGCGCTCTACCCGGAGAAATACATCTACGACGTCGGGGGGCTGCCGAAGATCCTCGCTAAGGATCTGGTGAAGAACATGATCCAGCAGGGGACGCAGTTCGATCCCGACATCGTGCTGGAGGCAGAGGTCCGCGAGCTGATCCACGAGAACGGTCACATCCGCCTCACCACGCCCAAGGGCGACTTCTTCTCACGCACCGTCATCATCACGGCGGGCAAGGGCGCCCTGAACCCCCGGGTGCTGGAGTGCCCCGGCTGGGAGGAGCTCTACGAGAACGGCGGCGGCGTCCATACGCATGTGCGCCGGCCCGAGGACTTCCGCGACCGCCGCGTCCTGCTGGTGGGCGGCGGTGACTCGGCCGTCGACTGGGCGCTGGGCCTGCAAGGCATCGCCCGCGAGATCACCCTCATCCACCGCCGGGATCAGTTCCGCGCGCACCGCGCCAGCGTGGAGCAGATGCGGGCGCTGGCCGCCGAGGGGAAGCTGACCATCCTCACCCCCTACGAGGTGCGGGCCATCGAATCGGACGGAGCCTGCGTCAGCGCGGCGATCATCTACCGCAACGACACCAACGAGGATCTGCGGCTGGAGGTCGACTCGGTAGTCGCGCTGCTCGGCTTCAAGCCCGACCTCGGCCCGATCGGCAACTGGGGCCTCGAGCTGGAGCGCAACTCGATCAAGGTCTCCCCCCTGATGGAGACCAATCTCCCCGGCGTCTACGCCGCCGGCGACGTCACTCATTATCCCGGCAAGCTGGAGCTGATCGCCACCGGCTACAGCGAGGCCGCCATCGCCGTCAACAACGCGGTCCACTACCTGAACCCCAAGGCCCGGGTGAATCCGGGGCATTCGACGAACCTGAAGCAGTTCGCGCAGGACTCGGGGGAGGGATGAGGGGGGCGGGGTGACAAGGTGACAATGACAGGAGGGGAAATGACGGTGGCGGTAAGACAAGGAGACACGGAGACAAGGAGCCAAGGAGTGGGGGGGGACGAGGTGAAGGGGTGAACGAGCGCCAATACCGTCACGACACTGGCCAACGGACGGGGGTGTAATCCGCGCCTCGAAACCCTCGCCTTGTCACCTTGTCACCCCGTCACCCCACCAAGCCCCGGCACCACACCAGAACACCCAGCTACGCCCATGGATCTCCACAACCGCTCCGCCCTCGTCACCGGTGCCGCCGTACGGGTGGGGCGGGCGATTGCGCTGGGGCTGGCGCGCGGAGGGGCGCGAGTGGTCATCCACTACCACGGGTCGGGGGAGGAGGCGGAGGCGCTGGCGCGGCAGATCCGGGAGGAGGGGGGCGAGGCGGCCACTCTCCAGGCCGACCTGTCGCGCCACGACGAGGTGCTGGGTCTGGCCGAGCAGGCGGAAGGCCCGTTCGGCCCCCTCGACATCCTCGTCAACAACGCCTCGATCTTCCCGGAGCAGCCGCTCGCCGAGGTGGACGAGAGCCTCTGGAACCGCACACTGGCCATCAACCTGAAAGCCCCCTTCTTCCTCACGCAGCGCCTCGGCGGCCGCATGAAGCAACGCGGCGGAGGCGTGATCGTGAACCTGGGCGACCTCGCGGGCATCCAATCGTGGAGCGGGTACGCGGCGCACTCCGTCTCGAAGGCGGGGCTGCTCCACCTCACCCGGATTGCGGCGCGGGCCCTCGGGCCGGAGGTGCGGGTGAACGCGATCGCTCCGGGAACGGTGCTTCCGCCGGAGAACCTCTCCGAGGAGGAGGTCCGGACCCTGGCGCAGCGGACCCCCTTGAAGCGCATCGGCTCGCCCGACGACGTCGTCGGAGCGGTGCTCTATCTCATCGGGGCCGATTTCGTCACCGGAGAGACGATCGTGCTGGACGGCGGACGGCTGCTGATGTGACCTGGACGGACGGAACATCGACTCCAGCGGCTCGGTACCAGACCCGACACTCTCATTGAGGAGCTCGGCCGGCCTTCGCTCCTTACCGCGCCGACCGATTTCGCTTTCCCGACTCCAACCCTGAATGTTCGCCAGCCGACGCACCCGTAAGGGGAAAAAGAAGAGCAGCGGGAAGCGGGCCGGCCTCGGGCGGAAGATCCTGCTCGGGGTCGCGCTCGTCGGCCTCCTCGGTGTGCTGACCGCGGGTGCCGGACTGCTCTACCTGTGGCCCCGCTGTAGCGGCGACTCCTGTCCCTCGGTCGAGTCGCTCCGCGACTACCGCCCGCCGCAGGCGACCCGGCTCTACGATCGGACCGGGACGATCCTGGCCCACCTGGCCCCCGAGCGGCGCATCGTGGTGCCGCTGGAGCAGATTCCTGCGACCGTGGTGGGAGCCTTCCTCGCGGTGGAGGACCGGCGCTTCTTCAGCCACCACGGGGTCGACTACCGACGCGCCTTCGGCGCCCTGGTGGCGGACATCCGGTCGATGAGCTTCCAGCAGGGCTTCAGCACCATCACCATGCAGCTCGCGCGGAATGTCTTCCCGGAGCACCTCACCCGGGAGAAGACCCTGCGGCGCAAGCTCTGGGAGATTGTTCTCGCCCGGCAGATCGAGGAATCCTTCGACAAGAAGGAGATTCTCGAGCTATACCTCAATCAGATCAACCTGGGGAACGGGCTCTACGGGGTGGAGGCCGCCGCGCAGGGTTACTTCGGCAAGCACGCCCGCGAGCTGGACGACGTGGAGGCCGCGCTGCTGGCGGCCATCCCCAAGGCCCCCACCATCTACAACCCGAGGCGCAACCCGGTCCAGGCGCGGGCGCGGCGCGATCTCGTCCTCACCATGATGGCGGAAGCGGGAGTGATCAGCCCGGAAGAGGCCGCGCGCGGCAAGGAGCGGGATCTCGGCCTGGTGCCGCCGATGGAGGCGCGGAGCTCCGCGCCCTACTTCGTGCAGGCGGTGAAGCGCGAGCTACTGGAGCGGTTCGGACCGGATTTCGAGACCGCGGGCTACCGCGTGTACACCACCCTCGACCCCGCGCTGCAGACGGCCGCGCAGAAGGCATTGCGCGATCAGCTGGCACGGGTGGAAGCGGGGGAGATCGGCAGGTATCGCGGGCCCAACTGCTCCACTGGAAAGGTGGAGAACCCCGCCGAGTGTCTGCAGGGGCTCTTCGTGGCCATGGACGTTCACCTGGGCGACGTCCTCGCCCTGGTGGGCGGG